>JAIYCA010000204.1 GCA_027488265.1 Planctomycetaceae bacterium | reverse complement strand
CATGCAAGCAACGCTCCGTCAAGTTCAAGGCCTTGGGCTCCAAACTCGGTCACGCAATCGCGTAACTGTCGACATGAGCGTGAGGACGCTTCAGCATCCCCGTACCAAGGCCCAAATCGCACCCGCTTTGTCTCCTTAAAATCGTTGTACACGCGAAACGATGGAAGATCGCGGTCACGACTCGATGCGACAAGTCCGAAGCGTGCATCCGGCGCATCGCTAAAGCGATCGCGGAGATACTGGCGCGCCGTTTCGAGATCGCGCGTGATACGTAGATGAAAGTCACCAAGCGCAAGGGTCGCAGCGACCTTCGCGTTCTCTTCGAATGGTGCTGGTTCAAGCACACCCGCAACCCAACGATGAACGTCTTTCGTGAGATGAAAGCGCAATTCACGCTCGAGGTTAAGCGCTGTCGCGACCTCGAACGGCCGCCCAGAGTCGGCGAAATGCGTTTCCATCGCCGGTGGACCATGAATCGTCCAGCGATCTCGTTGTGCGCAGCCCTCAATGGCGCGACGCCACTGGACGAGTCCGCCTTCTTCGCCAAGGTGAATCTCTTGCCCCCCGCCGATCAATCCAACGATGACGCACCACTCAGGCACGCGCTCCGCGAACTCCACGAATAGTTCAGGTTCGCTCTTCGGGTGAGTCTGGGAAGTGTCCTTACTCGGAGGCTGTCCCTTCGCATGCTTGTGTCGAAGATACTCACCATCCCACGCACGCTGCGCCTCATCAAACACGAGCACATGCTCGGACGGCACGAGAGCACGCCTACCGGAGTATCGCTTGACATAGTTCTTGACATCGCGCACGAAAGTCTTGCCATCGCCGACCGCCTTGAGTTCATACTGAAGGACCTCGACGAGCGGCCCGTTTCCTGAGAGAAAAACCGCCGGTGCCGTCGGCTTGCCACCGCCTCGATCAACAGCAAGTTCATCGAGCCAGTGTGCGTGAACCGTTTGAAGCCCTACCAGGGTCTTCCCTGAACCAGGCACTCCCGAGACGAGGACCAATCGTCGCGTCTTCGTCGCGGCCGCTTCACGAATGACTCGTGCGATCTCCGCGCACGCGGGGTCCGTTGCCGCGGCAGCCTGTTTGACCCGACGAAGGCTTCCTGTCTCGAAGAGCTCGCGAGCTGCGCGAACAAGAGTCGGCAGCGGCCGATACGCGTCGTCCTGCAGAAACGTCGCGCGTTGAACCGGTTTGTGTTCAGGATGCCGCTCAAGCTGCTGCATCAGATCGTCAAGAGCATCAGGCCCGCATACGAATACTCCTTGTCGCCGCGGAAGCCGGCCTTTGGCCCGCATCGGAACGAGAACCGCATGAACAGGAAGGTGCTCGCAGTCACGGTGATAGCAACGTAGATCTCGCGCATACGCCGCCACTTGGTCGATGTCGGCCTGCGTCGCGGAGTCCTTCCCCTTCAACTCGAGAACGACGATCGCTCCATCCACGAGAAAGATCACATCGGGTCGTCGCGATTCGAGTGGGAGTTCGTACTCAAGGATTGCAGAAAGCGCAGCACTCTCCACAACGCCCTTGGTCACGACTGTTTCGCCCACTTCGCGTTGGAGTGGTGGCACGGAGGCTTTCCACGCGGAAACCTGAGAGTCACTCGCATCGGGGACAAACGCTTTGAGCGCGGAAACGATTTCGCTTGCACGCGCTTCAGAGAACGATGGAAAGTCAGAATCCCAGCCTCGGCGTGCGTCTTCACCCATTCCCGCAGCTTAGCGCGAAGAATTGAAAAACTCGACTCGCCCTACCCCCGCGGCTCAACGCTCCTCGACTCCACGCCCCGCGGCGCCGCGTCGCGCGTGAGATACACCGTTTGCGATGGGAACGCGAAGCCGCTGCCGTGCGCGGCGACGGTGTCCATGAACGCGAGATTCAAGCGTTCGACCGCGTCGCGATAGAGCGCTGCGTCGGCGGTGCGAATCGTCGCCTTGATGTCGACGTCGAGGCTGCTCGCGCCGAATGCCAGGAAATGAACACGCACGCTCGCGGGGTCAACAAGCGCGTCTTTCGCCAGGACCTCACGAAGCGCGGCCACAATCGCGCGCAACTGCGCGGGCGTCGTTTCGTAGCGAAGGCCGAGCACCGCGCTCAGGCGGAATCCGTCGCGCGCGCTCATCTTCTCGACGCGGCTCTGCGCGAGGTCGATGTTTGCGACAACAAGCAGCGTTCGATCAGGCGTACGGAGTTGCGTCGAGCGAATACCGATCTTCTCGACCGTCGCGATCGAGCCGCCGATGTTCACCGTGTCGCCTGGCCTCAGCACGCGATCGGCAAGCACCGACGCGCCGCCGAAGAGATTCGCAAGCGTCTGCTGCGACGCAAGTGCGAGTGCCGCGGTACCGATTCCAAGTCCTGCGATCACCGCCGAAAGATCGAGGCCGAAAATCTGCAGCGCTGCGGAAACGCCGAGCAACCACACGAGAACTGCCGCGACCATCCGCGCGATCTTCACGATCCCGATGCCTTCGGTCACACCGCGCGCAACAAGCTTCGCCTCGAGCACCTCCGACATCGCACGAATCCAGCGCGCAACGGCCCAAGCCACGATGAGCGCCGTCGCGGCGCGCGCGCCAAGCGAGAGATTCGCCCGCGCAGGAGCACTCAAACCAAGCAGCTTGTCGGCGAATTGCATCGCTACGAGCGAGAGCAATACGCCCGATGGCGCCGACACTGCCGCGAGCGATTGCGCGATTGGTCCGAGTCCGCGATCGGCACCAGCCTTCGCAACGCGCCCGAGGACGCGCGATGCAAGCCAACCGACGAGTGCACCCACCAGTGCAATTCCGGCGAGTCCGATCCATTGCCAGAGATCGATCTCTGCGAAGCGAAAATCAACGAGAAACGCAGGTAAATTCGCCACCCACCACGAACCAAGCGCGCGACTGAATTGCGGAATCTTGGCAACCGTCTCTGGCGCGAACGCCCAGCGTCCGCCGTCCTCGCGCACTTCGACGGGCATCACGTCATCGCCGATCTGAATCTCACCGACGACGACCGGATCGGGCAACGCATCTGCGTCGTCGCCATCCACCGCTTCCGCACGATCAGGGATCTCGTTGAAATCAATCCAAAGGCGCTCGTCGAGAATGAGCTTCAACGCACGCGCGAGAAGTACGGGATCGGCGCCTTCAGGCCAACCACCCGTCGGTTCGGCGAGGTACCCCGCGGCTTCGTCCCACGCGCCATCGCGCGCGAGCATGAGGAAGCCGTACACGGCGTTGCGGGCTGTGGCCTGGTTTCGCTCAAGACTTCGCTCGAGACTTCGCTCAAGACTTTGTTCAAGACTTCCATCGGGAGTGGGCTCGCCGCCGTCCATTTCACCTGACGCGTCACGCCCCGCGTCATCGTTCGCGCCCGAGGGCGGCGCACTTTTTCCCACAGCCACCGACTCGCCTGCGCGGGGCATCGGAGTCGACGCCGCCCCGACAGGCGCAGCGAACGCCACCCACGCGAAAACGATGGCGCACACAGCGGAAAGGAAGTTTCGAAAGCCTGTCGAAACGCGGGGGCAGCAGCGCGAACTCATGGGTTTCCTCATCAGAATCCAAACGCAAGAAGAGCCTCACAAGAGACCGCGGCCAAATTGTGGATGGAGTTTGAGGGCGAGGTCGGTCAACCCTGTCT
>JAIYCA010000171.1 GCA_027488265.1 Planctomycetaceae bacterium | reverse complement strand
CTGGTTACAAGATCCACAACGATTGGCAAGCGACGATGAAGCAGTGCAAGGAAGCGAAGATCAAGCTTCTGCGCGACATGCAGAATCCGCCTGGTCTCACCCAACTTGAGCAATTGAACGCGCGCCTCCGCGCCGCGAAAGAGATTCGTAAGTGGTTCGACAAGTGCTTCCCGATCATGACCTACGACCAGCCCGCCGCCGGCAGCCCTGAGCAGTGGGACGGGATCATTGAAGACCTCAGCCGTCAGATCAAGCAGGCGAAAGATCGCCGCAACTGAATCGCGCGAGGTCATCCGCCTGCGCGATTGCCGACAACGCCGCGGTCGTGACCGAACATCTCGCCAAGAATCCACGCCGACCCCGCCCACGCGGGGTCGGTTTCTTTGAGGTGTGCTCCGACTTGCGATTCCCAACGATCCTGCGATTCTCCGCGCATGAACGACGGCTCCTCTGAACCGAAATCCGCAAACCCATCGACGCCGCAATCAGCTGCGACAAGTGATCCATTCGCTCCCTACGCCGAGACAGCGCGCGCGGATGATCTGCGCGAACGTCGCAGTCGTTGGCGCGTCGTCTTCCCAATCATTTCGCTGGCGATCGGTGTCTTCGGGATGTGCTTCCAAGGGTTGTTCGCGCTGCAGATCGTGTTTTGGGATGCCATCATGTCAAGCGCGGGAATGGTGCTCACGCCGCCACCTGACATCATCAAGACGGTCACCACGGCGCAGATCGCACTCACCATTCCACTCGGCATTGTGCTCGTCGCGGGCAGCGCGATGCTTCTGTTGCGCAAGCCGCTCGGTGCGAAACTCGTGATGTTTTGGGCGGTGGCGCGTCTCTTCCTCGTGGTTGCGGGCTTGGTCACCGCGGTCATCACGATTAAGCCGCAGGTCGAATGGGGCGTGACGCTCGCAGCCGAGATGCGCGATGAAATGCGCAAGAAGGGTGTGAAGGAGGACGACCTTCCACCGCTCCCCGATGAAGCAAAGGCGCAGTCGGATGGCATTCGCAATATGGCCATCGTTTCGATTGCGACGGCGACGTGGCCGTTCGTGATGGCGATCGTATTGACGCGGCGTCACGTGCGCGAAGAAGTCGCGTCATGGAAACAACCGACGACGACGGGCTGAGTTGCGAAACACGCGTGACCTACGTGAGGCTCACCGCAACGAGCGCATCGCACGTCCCACGCTGCGTGGTTTCGCCGCAACACGCAGCGTCACAACACGTTGAAGGTCATCCAACTTCGCGGCGCTGGAAGAGCGCGGTCGCGATGGCGAGGAGACCTGTCACGAGCGCGATCGTGTACGGGATCGCATAGCCAAAGTAATCCGCTGGAATCGCTCGTTTCTGGGTCAGCGCATCGGCGAGCCAGAACAATTGGAAATTCGGCACCGCCGCGCGGCAGAGTGAGAGAAACGCCCACTCAGCGTAGAGAGCGATAGAAATGCTCCCGCCGGCGGCTGTGATCTCTGTCATCGCCGCCCTCGTTTCAGCGAGTGGGCGACCGAACATCCAGTCGGAGAGCAGTCCGAGGACAAACATTCCAACCACGATCGTCAGGGTGAGGACCTGTCCGAGCCGTGTGCTCGCGGCAATCGCGATCGCGTTCAGCACAAGTGTGGCGAGGGCAATGAGAAACAGCGCCTTCCACACTTCCGGCTCGAACTGCAGCCCCAGCGGCACCGACTTGAACTCAGCGTTGAAGAAGAGCGAAAGCAGGTAGGCGAGCCCGAGAAACGGAACTGAGAGTGTGAGTGTCCACGCCGCGAAACTGCGTCCGTAGAAGAAGTTCATCCACGCACCAACCGCGACCGCGGCGACCATTGCGCCCAACCCAAACAGGATGACGGGGAGATGGAAGGGATCGCGTGCCGTTTGCAGCGTGCCGTGCACTTCGACGAGCGAGAAGACAAGACCGAGATAGAGCAGCGCGACGAGCATCGACGCTGAGACACCGAGAAACTTTCCGAGGATGAAGACGGGGCGGGGCACCGGCTTTGACACCACGGTGAGGACGGTGCGATTTTCGATTTCGCGGGCAAGGACGTTGGTTGCGAGGAACGACGCGAGCACTGCGGTCGCGAGAAAAACGGTCGACAGGCCGATGTCGAGGAACATGCGCTGGTCTTCTTGCATGGTCCACGCACTGAACGGGTTTGAGAGCACGACGAAAATCGTCGCGGCGACGCAAACCACGAGGACGACCGGCTGCCGAATCGACTCAAGGAAGGTGTTTCGGAGGATCGCGAGGAGCTGCTCAAGGATGGACATGGCTTCTCGTCAGGCTTACGAAGGGATTCGCTGAACAGGGATTCGGAACCGCGGAAGTCGAATCGCGCAGAAAGGCCGGCATGGCAGGTTTCCAACGCGCGTCGAAGCGGCCGGGTTCGCGTTGGAAAAGCGGCCGCGCAAGTAAAGTGTCCGAACCGATGGTCGCCCGTTAGCAACGAGCGAACACAAGCGCGGATTGAATGCGTACCTTACAGTACCGCCCCGTCTCCGTCGCGGCTCCGACTTCGAGCATCGCCTCGACTTCCACCTCGACCGACGGGTTCATCTCGCCACTCGGCAAACCCAGCAGCGGTCTGGGTTGGCGCTGAGATCCTCTTGTATCCCACAGACCAACGATGCGCATCGATCACCACGCGTACCAGCGGGCAACGGGCGTCGCCGCCAGCGGGCTTCTCGCTCAAGTCGCGATTGCACTTCTGCTCCTGATCTTCGGCAAGACCACTGGCGACTCCACGCTCGTGGTTGCATCCGCATGGGCCTTCTGCGGAGCGATCCCGTGGCTTGGGCTCACGATGATTTTCTACCAGCACCGCCTTGAGCGGCTGGAGAGCCTCGAACTCGACGCGGGCACTCGCGTCGACGCCGAAGGTCGCATCTTCAACACCGACGAAGCACGCGTTGCGCGCAAGCGACTTGGCCTCATGCACTCGGTGCTGATGCCCGCGCTGAGCCTTGCCTACGCGATCCTGCTCGTGACGATCGGTTGGTCGGTGCTTTGGTGGTTTGAGAAGGAAGGCGATCCGAACGCCGATTGGGGAACCTTCGGCACGGGCGCCGCGCTCGGTTGGCAACTGGCGGTGACCTTCGGCACGGCACTGCTTGCGTTCATCTTCTCGCGATTTGTTGCGGGTATGGCCGTGCAAAGCGCGTGGGCCAATCTCCGCGGCGGCGCTGCGGTGATGGTTGGAAACGCGCTCGTCGCATTGGCGGTCGGAATCGGCACCGTTGTTGAGCTCCTCAAAGAGGAAGGTCAATCGGACACCGTCATGCGCGGCATCGCGCAAGGGATCGCGATCTTTATGTTCGCGGTCGCGGCGGAGACACTCCTCAACTTCATCCTCAATCTCTATCGCCCGCGTCGCATGGGCGAAACGCCGCGGCCCGCGTTTGATTCGCGCGTGTTGAGCTTGCTCGCCGCGCCGGATTCGATCGTGCGCTCGATCAACGAAGCGGTGAACTATCAGTTCGGCTTCGACATCACGAGCTCGTGGGGCTACCAACTGCTCTTGCGTAACTTCGCGCGATTGCTTGCGGTTGGTCTCGTTGTGGTGCTTGCGCTGACGACTCTCGTGGTCGTGCAGCCACAAGAGCAGGGCATGCGTCTGCGATTTGGTGCGCGCGTTGGTGAGGTCTATCAAGGCGGCGCGATGGCGAAGCTGCCATGGCCGATTGATACGGCGATCGTCGAAGACGTCAATCTCGTGCGAGATTTGCCGCTCGGCACCGTGCGTCCATTCTCCAGTGGTGACGTCATCACATGGGGCGACGACACGATGCAACTCACGCAGTCGACGAATGTCTTCCTCGTGGGCCTCGGCGTCGCGGAACCAACGGCCGCGCCGACGCAGCCGGGTGTAGTTGCGGGTGTGGTTCCAACCACCGCTCCGTCCACCACGACGGCGACGGCGTTTGGTGTGCTGCCCGCGGCGACCACCGCCGATCGCACAACGGCAACCGAGCAATTCGCCGTGGTCGAAGCCGACATCGTGCTCCAGTACCGCGTGCGCGATCGCGAACTCGACAAGTACATCGCGTTCTCAAACGACGTGAAGAGCCGACGCTCGGCGATGGATATGCGTGAACGCGCGCTCAAGGCGATGGCGTTGCGCGAAGTCACGCGCACGATGAGCAGTCGCACGCTCGACACGGTGCTTTCGCCGCCGCCTGATGCGCCGCTCGTCGATACGCTCGTGAAAGCCATTCAAGGTGCGTTCGACGCCGCCGAAACGGGCGTTGAAGTCGTTGGACTTTCGATTCCGCGCCTTCGCCCGCCGGGAACCGAAGGTGGCAAGTTCGAGGAGCTCTCGATCGCGCGACAGAACGGTCGTCGCCAAGTGGAAGACGCGCAGAGTGCTGTCAACACCACGATGAGCATGCTTGTTGGCGACGTCGCACTTGCGGACGAAGTCTGGAAGGGCATCGCCGAACTCACGAAACTTGAGAACGAGGCGAAGGCTGGCTCTGCCGACGCGCGGCAAAAGGCCGATGCACTGCGTGCGCGCCTTGAGCAGATTGTGCTTGATTCGCGTGCCCAATCGGCGAGCGTCATTTCGAACGCGCGCGCGCTTCGATGGAACCTGCTCATGGACGCGCAAGCGATCGCCGCGGAAGTCACAGGCCAAGCGCCTGCGTGGAACGCCGACTCCGAGCTCTATCGCACGCGACGCACGATGGACGCGCTCGCCGAAGCACTTTCCGGCGTGCGTGCGAAGTACATGCTTCTTCCTGATCCATCGCGCGTCCGTATCGACGTTGAGATGCAGGAGACGAGCACGGGTCTCAATCTCGGCGATTACCTCGAGAAGAAACCCGGCGACGGCGGTGGATGATTCCTAGCGATTGACGCGCAGCATCCACCAACAAGTATGAACGCATAAACCGATGAATCGTCTGATGAGCCGCAGCAATTGACGCGCTTCACAGCGACCAGAGCAATGACAGCAACGACAGGAACGACAGCCATGAATAAGCGAACCTCAGCCATCGCACTCGGACTTGCCATCGTGGCCGTGCTTGTCCTCTACAGCACGACGTACACGGTCAACTTCCACGAGATCGCGATTCGCACGCGTTTCGGTGAGGCCTCCGGCGTTGAACGCAACGCGGGCCTGCACTTCAAGTGGCCGTTCTTCATCGACAACGTCACGAAGATCGATCGCCGCAAGCAACTCGCAGAAAGTCCGCTCGTGCAAACCGCAACCGCGGACGGCTTGCAAGTTGTGGTGCAGGCGTATCTCTTCTGGCAGGTGAAGGACACCGATGCCGACGCGCAAGCGTTCATCAAGAGTTACCCTTCGGTCGACGAAGCCTCGAAGGACCTTGAGCAAGCGCTCGCGGGCGCGGTGAAGGCCGTCGCGGGCTTCCGCTTCGACGAACTCGTAGGACCAAACGCACGCCTCGCCGACGCAGAGAAGGCGATTCTCGCTGGTGTTGCCGCGGCGACGAAGACAGGTATCGAGCCAGTTTCGGTCGGACTTGCGCAAGTTGTTCTGCCGCAGAAGACGACCGTGAGCGTGCTTTCGCGTATGTCGGAAGTGCAGAACACGCTCGCGCGCCTTGAGAGTGCGAAAGCCGCGTCGCAAGCGGAAGCGCTCAAGAGCCAAGCGAACAGCCAAGCGGACACCATTCGCGCGTTCGCCGCACAATGGGCCGCGCGCATCGAAGCGAAGGGCAACGAAGAGGCGTCGGTCTACTACGAGCGCATGAAGGAGCACGCGGAACTCGCGACGTTCCTCGCGTGGATCGATGCGATGAAGGCGGGCCTGCGTGGTTCGACGACATTCGTCGGCGACACCACGACCGCGCCGTTCCACTTGCTTGATCTCGGTTCGCCCGTCGACGCGAGCGGTATTCCTCAGCCACGACGCACGTCGTCGCGCACCGACAAGCCAGCGACGCTCGGCGCCGCGGGTGAGAACGCGGGAATGTCGGCGGAGAGCAGCACGCAAACCGCCGCGCAAGCCACCGCATCATCGGAGGAAGCCGGACGATGAGCACCGATCCCAACGGCACGTTCGACCCGAACGGCGCGGGCATGGGCGAAGGTGCTGCGCCCGATCAACCGCGTCGCGCCGCGAGTGCGCGATTTGATATCGCCGCACGCGAAGACGCTGGTATGCGCGATGCGCTCGACCCAGCGACCCAGTCGCTTGGCGAAGCGCTCAAACTTTCGTACCGCATTCTGCAGGTGGGCATTCTCGCGCTCGTCGTGATGTTCCTCTTCTCCGGCTTTCAGTCGGTGAAAGAAGGGGATACGGGCGTGAAGACGCTCTTCGGCGCCATCGCTGGTGCTGAAGGCGAAGAGCAGTTGCAGCCGGGATTCCAGCCATTTTGGCCGTATCCCGTGGGTGACCTTGTCGTCTTCGAACAGAAGCGCACGCTACGGCTCGACACGCAATTCTGGCCTGCGCGTCAAGTGCAAGGCGACACGAAGCAGAAATCAACCGACGAGCAGATTGATAGCGCCGACGCGGCGGCAGGACTTCGACCCGGAGGCGATGGCTACGTGCTGACGCGCGACGGCGACATCGCGCACGCGCAGATCGAAGCGGAGTACCAAGTCGCCGACGCGGTTCGTTTCTTGCAAACGACGAGTCCGCAGGCGGCTGATCGACTCGTGACGAGCGTGCTCGAGCAAGCGACCGTCGAGGCAGCGAGCACACTCGCACTTTCTGAACTCACAGAAACGCGCGATCTTCTTGGCCCCGTTGTGCGTGAACGCGCACAGCGTGCGCTCGATCGACTCGATGCAGGCATCGATCTCGCATCGGTGCGCGCGGTCGAGCGCAGTGCTCCCTTCGCCGTGCAGAATCGCTTGCGCGAAGTGCAAACCGGTCGTGAAGCGGCAAAGAGCGAAGTCGAGCGCGCGCGCCAAGAAGCAGGTGCAACGCTGACCTCGATCGCCGGCGGCGAGGTGTATGTCGATCTTCTCAAACTGATTCGCGAGTACGAAGAAGCACTCGGCGCTGGACGCAACGATGATGCGGAAGCAACGCTGCTCCGTCTTGGTGCACGGCTTGAAGCACCGGACGTTGGCGGCGAAGTGTCGCGCACGATTCAGCGCGCGAAGGCGTCGGAAACTGCATTGCGTGCGCGGCTTGAGCGCGAAGTCGAGCGTCTCGACAGCCTCGCTGGCGCGTACCGCGATTCGAGTTCGCAGGTCGTGGCGCAACTCTGGCTCGATGCCGTGCGGGAGATCTACGAGAACCCGCAGGCTGAGGTCTACGCTGCGCCGAACGTGCTTGGCGGGCTCAATCTGCGCTTGACGAGTTCGAGCGAAGTGATGCAAGCGCGTCGCGACGCGGAAACGCAACGCAAGAAGGCAGAGCAAGCCTTCAAGGACGCGGGCGGCTTCTACGCGCCGAACAGCGAACAGATCTACATCGGCAAACCTGGACGCCGCTTGAAGCGTGATGCAAGTGGTGGCGTTGGGCGTCCGTGATCGCGCGTACGAAAATGCGCGCGGCCATGAAGCCGTGAAGTTGGCAGCCGAAGTTGCGAGCCGTGAAGTTGAGAGCTGTGAAGTTGAGAACCCTACGTTCGTGAACCGCGAAGTTCAGGCCTGAGAAGTTCGGGGCCGCGAAGTTTGAAGTTGTGAGGAAACCATGGCAACGGCAGGACGCGATTCCACACGTGTGACCACGCAGCAGGCCGCTGCCGCAGATCCTTCGAAGGACGCGCGGACGAAAGGCGAGCGAATCGTCGAGGCTGCAGGTCTGACGAAAACGTTCAGCGACTTCTGGATGCGTGCAACCGCGCGCGCCGTGGACGGCATCGACTTTCACATCGATCGCCATGAGATCTTCGGCCTGCTCGGTCCGAACGGCTCTGGCAAGTCGACGACGATCAAGATGATTCTTGGCTTGCTGCACAAGACGCATGGTCGACTTGTGGTTTTCGGCCGCGATCCGTCGGATGTCGCCGTCAAGCGGAAGATCGGTTACCTCCCCGAGGAGACCTACCTCTATCGCTTCTTGAATCCAACCGAGACACTCGATTACTACGGCAAACTCTTCGGCCTCGATCGGCGCACGCGCAAGCGCCGCACCGGCGAATTGCTTGAGATGGTCGGCCTCACGCAAGTTGCGCACCGCGCAGCGGGTGAGTTCTCGAAGGGCATGGCGCGTCGACTTGGTCTCGCGCAAGCGCTTGTGAACGATCCAGAACTCCTCATTCTCGACGAGCCGACTTCGGGCCTCGACCCAATCGGCACGAAGCAGGTGAAGGATCTCATTCTCGAGCTTGGACGCCGAGGAAAGACCATCTTGTTGACTTCGCACCTCCTCGCCGATGTTGAGGATGTGTGTGATCGCATGGTGATTCTGTACGGCGGAAAGATTCGCGCCGCTGGTACGGCGAATGAGCTCCTCGCGGACAGCCGTCACACGCTGATTCGTGCCCCGCGACTTGATGAGGCGACGATTCGCGCGATCGATGAGACGCTGCATCGCGTGCAAGGCGTCGGTATCGAACGCGTCGAGGCGCCGCGCCAGACGCTCGAGAATCTCTTCCTCGACATCGTTGAACGTGCGCGCCAAGAGCAACTCGCGACGAGTGGTGCCCAGTCGGGTGGTCGCATCGCGTCGTTCCTTCAAGGTGATGAGGCAAACGCTGGCGAAGCGACGGAAAGCGGTGGCCGTCAGGTTGTGGAAGCGCTCGTGCAATCGACGGATGCGCCCGCGCGCGCAACCCTCGCACAGCCTGCCGCGCCTAGCGCACCCAAGGGTGTTGACGCTTCGATGCTCGATGCGCTCGTGTCGGGAGAGAAACCCTCTCAAACCGCTGCAGCGCCTGCGACGAAGCCTGACGCACCGCAAGTTCGTAAGGCGGCGGACGTCGACCAGAGCCTGATTGATTCGCTGCTCTCCAACGAAGGAAAGCAAGATTCGAAGCAGAAGGGCACGGAGGGCGGAGCGTGAGCGAAGTCGGCACGGGAACCTCGCTGATCACGCGTCTCCAACGATCGATCGCGGATCTCTCGATGCGCCGCGGTGTGCGCATCGCGATCGTATCGATCTACGCGGTTGTCATTCTTGCGCTCGCGTTTGTTGCCTATCGCGAAGCGTCCTACATCGATCGATTCGCGGAAGAGGTGCCCGAGATTTTGAAGGGCGCCAATCTCATCGCGAAGGATGCCGCCGCGATTGAACTCGCGGAGAAGGGCACTGTCACCTTCGAAGGCCGCGCCGTCGGCGACGCCGCGCTTGCGAAGCAAATGGCGGCGCTCTACGGCGTTGCCGGCAACTTGGAGCGTTACGCCGAAGCCACGTCGATTCTCATCGGAACGCTGCGGCCGGATTGGCTGCCAGTTCCGTTTGCAGACGATCCATGGCTTGTTCTCGCGACGGCAGTGCTCTTACTCGCAATCGTGTTTTTCGCGGTGTTTTCGGGGCTCGCGACGGCTCTCGTCGGCGTGACGCTCGTCGTCGCTGCGGTCGCGATTCCTGTCACATTGATCGGTCGCCCGAGTCTTGCAACCAGCCTTTCTGCGGTGCCGGTTGGGCTTCTGACATTCGCGCTCGTCGTGCGCCTCGCGCAGTTGCTGCTCGATCGCGCATCACCCGTCTTCGCCATCGCATCGGGTGTCCTTCGTGAAGCGATGCGACTTCGCATCGCGGTCGCGTTCGCCGCCGTCGCGATCGTGGCAATTCCGCTCTTTCCGCAGTGGATCGATCCAACCACGCCGCTTCGTTATCAAGTGCAGACCTTCCTATCGCGCTCGATGGACACGATGTATGTCGTGTGCGCGTTCCTGACGGTGTTCCTCGGTTGCGCAACGGTTGCCTTCGAAATTCGCGATCGCCAAGCGTGGCTGACGTTGACGAAGCCGGTGTCGCGCTTCTCGTTCCTCCTTGGAAAGTGGCTCGGCCTTGTCACGCTGAACGCGTGCATCCTGATCGTCGCGACGCTCGCGATGTTCGCGTTCCTCGTGCAGATTCGTGCACGGCCCGCGCAGGACATTTTCGACGCCCTCGCCGTGCGTGATGAAGTGCTCGTCGCGCGCGTTGGTTCGCTGCCGATCTACGAGCCGCT
>JAIYCA010000417.1 GCA_027488265.1 Planctomycetaceae bacterium | reverse complement strand
TCGGTGAAGACCGCGATCGGCGCAGATGGTTCGATCGGCCTCGCGCGCATGATGAAGTCGCGCGAAGGTGCGGCTGAGGTGGCCGACGCGGGATCGGTTGGCGCGCCCGCTACGAACCCGCAATCACTTTTGGCCGGTCGAAAGGTGACGATCGAGTTCGCAGGGATCGATTTGAGTGCGGTCAATGCCGACGCGCCGTACGCCTCGATCGAAGACCTGAAGGGAACGATCGCACTTCAAGAGGGCGCAGGCTTCGAACTCGCGATCAAGGGAGATCTCGCGGCCAAGACGCGCGTTGGGCGCGGCGTGCTTGCGGGCGCTTCGGGAGACGCCGCATCGACCGAGGAAACTGGATCGCTCGAACTCGCGCTTGATGTTCGAATTCCGCGTACCAAGGTCGGTGGACTCGATCACACGCGTATCGCTGGAGAGTGCAGCGTAGAAGCCGCCAACTTGCCGCTGCTTGCCGCGGTCGCACAGAAAACGTCTCAGGCTTCATCTCAAGCCTCACCTCAAGCCGCTGCTCCAACGGCGCTCGCATCGCGCGAGCGCGACGGCGAGTTCGTTGCGGAGAAGTTGAATCTCGCGGTCGAGCAAGCACCCAGTGGGTTGAAGCTCGAACTGCGCACCACCATTCGCCACGGAAGCGCGCCACTCTCGAAGATCGATGCGCTTGTCGAGACTGGTCCGCTCTTTGATGAGCAAGGCGCGCTCGATTTCGATCCGTCCGCGTTGCGCGCGAAGGTGGATGCGACGTCCGTACCGATGGCGATTTTTCAGCCTTACGCACCGGTGATCGCGGCTGGCGATGGTTCGGGAGTCGCTCTCGACTTCGTAGAAGACGTTGGCGACATCGTTGATGTTTCGATCGAAACGGAAGGTGCTGGATCAGCCACAGTCTCAACAGCGGGCTCAACAACTGGCTCGGCAACTGGCTCGGGCTCCCAGTCGAAGGCGCGCGCAAAGATCGAAGCACGTCGCGTTCGACTCGCGTTTGAGAGCACACTGCAACTCGACGCGAATGGAAAGCTGGCCCAAATGACTGCTGGAGTCCTCTCCGCGAGCGCTTCAGTGCGCCCTGAGCTTCTCCGCGCACTGGGCGTCGCGACAGAAACGCCGCTCGCGCTGGTGATGACCGGAACGGATATCGCGTGGACGCGTGGCGATGGCGCTTCGGCAGAGAGTCTCGGGTTGCGTGGCTTCTCAGCAGTCTGCAACGTGCAGCTTGCGCGGAGTTTCGAGTGGCAGGGAACTGCTGCAGGCCCAGCGGCGGGCATCGGCGCGCGTGTTGATTCGCTGCGCATCAGCTTCGACAAAGCGATGGGTGAAGAAACGCTGCGCGCGATGGGCGCCATCGATGCGGGCTACGGCGAAATGGGAACGCTCACAGCGTCGTTCTCGGGGCGCTATGACTTGATGAGTCGCGGGATTTCCGCAGGTGTGCTCGATGCCAATCTGGGTTTCGACCCAGCGTCGTTGGAGCGCATCACCCAGGGTGCGGTGCGAGTCCTTGGTGACTCGCGCCAATCAGGCGCGAACACCAACCTGAAGGTACGAGCGCAGGGGGTTGAATTCCGCGCGGGGGAATCTCCTCGCGGTTCACTGCGACTTGAACTCGGCGGTGCGCTCGCACTCGCGGGTGGCGAGACGTCTGCAGTGCTCAATGATCTTGCGGTGGATCTGGCGCTCCCAACGCAGAGTGGAACGGGTCCTGTGGGGACGGGGCTGGGGGGGACGGGGCTGGGGGGGACGGGGCTGGGTGCAACGGTCCCAGCCGCAAGTGCGCCATCTTCAAACGGCGTGCTCGCGTTGGCCGCGAAAGTTGACGGAGCGCAAGTCCGCGTGCAGCAGACGTTCACGTCAATGCCGAAAGACTTCGCGGACCCGCTTGGCCTCGGTGTCGAGATCGGTTTGACGGGTTCAGTCGACGTCGCGGGTATTGATCCAGCGTTTGTGACTCGGCTCGTGCCAAGCGCGAAGGATGCGGTTGGCATTCTGGGCGGTGGGCCGCTGCGTCTGGTGCTTGAGAATCGGCCCGAGCGTGTCGCCAATCCCGACAGCCCTGCGAAGGAAGTACTCGCGGTTGCACTTTCACTCGATGCTCCCGCGCTCAAGACGCGAGGTGCTGCGCGGCTTGCGAAAGATGCCATCTCGGTTCGGAATCTCGAGGTCGATGGCACGCTCACGCGCGAATCGATTGCATCGCTGCCACTTGGTGATGCTGTGAAGATCGAGCCGGGCGGCACGATTTCACTGCGCGTTCCTGAACTTGCGATGACGAAGGCGAAGCCTGAAGGAACGAACGATGCAACGCAATGGGCACTCGGCGATGCGCTGAAAGCCTCGGTGCGTCTCTCGAAGGTCACGGTGCGTCAGTCACCGGGGCTCGCGGCGCCGCTCATGATCGATCAACTTGACGCCGATGCCACGTACGCACGGCGCGACGAGCGCGCGCAAGCAATGGGCACGATCACGCTTGGTGACCGCGGAGCACTTGGTGCGGTCGCGTTCGACGTCGGGTGGAAAAAGCCGCTCGAAGCGAAGGTCTTTGCGGGCCTCGAGGGAACGATCGAAGCGTCCAAACTCGACGTTGCGCGACTTGAACCGACGATCGGTGTGGAGGCTGGAAAGCTCTCGAACATGCTTGGGTCGACGGGTGCGATTCGCGTGGCGCTGACAGAGCGCGAGAATCCGGCTGCGACGCTTGCGGTCGACTTCCCAAAAACCAAAGCAGATGTTGAGTTGACGGTGCCTCAAACAGCCGACGGACGGCGCGCGATCGCGAAGGGCAGCGTGCGTTCTGACATCTCGACCGAGGCGTTTGCACAACTCGCAGGCATGTCGCGCGACGCGAGTCGGCGTGTGGTGAACCCCGTCAACTGCGAACTCGCGATTATCTCGCTCACGATCCCGTTGAGCTCGACGTTCGAACCGGCACTCGATCGTGCAGCACTTGATCTCCGCGGCGCGGTCACGCCGATTGCGATTGAAGTCACCGACGAGCGCGGCGCGAAGACGGTCGTTTCAACCGGCGGCCTCACCATCGCAGCGAAAGCCGCGCAGCTTTCCAACGAACTGGCGATCTCGATCACCACCGCGAAACCAAGCGGTGGTGCGGCTTCGAGCGCGTCGCCATCCGGACCGCAAGCAGTTGGCGCGGCCGCGGCTGCATCGAACGGTTCACTCGATCTCGACGTGAAACTCCGCGGGCTCGCACTTCAAAAGGGCGCAAAGGTTTCCTCAGATGCGCCGGCTTCGGCCGCGAGCACCGCTGCACCACTCGCCATCGACGCGACGCTCACCGCGAGTGCATTCCCCTCTGCAACCATCGATGCGTTTGGAAGCACCGGTGGCGCGTTGGCCCGCTACCTCGGTGACGCGCTTGATGCGAGTGTTGTCGCCAATCTTGTCGCAGGCCCTACTGCGAACTCAGTTGCGAACTCAGTTGCGAACTCAGTTGCGAACTCAAGCTCCAACTCCGCCGCGAACCCTGCCTCTGGTGAAACATCACGACTTGCGGCCGCGCGTGGAACGCTGCGCGCGTCGCTCAGCTCGCGATACGCGAAGGTCGAGATTCCGAATGTCACGCTCGCAGAGGGCTTCGCGCGTGTCACACCAGAGAAGCCGATGACGGCAACCTTCGAGATGTCGAAGGACGTTCGCGAGCAACTGCTCTCGCCGATCAACCAAGTCTTCGCCGACGTCTCTTCGGGTGCGCCCGCGCAGTTCACGTTGCCGCGGCTCTCGTGGCCGCTCGACGGCGACAAGCGCAAGCTCGATGGCGAATTCACGCTGGAAACAGGCGAAGTGAAGTTGGTGAATTCGGGCATGCTCTCCTGGTTGCTTTCGGCCGTGCAAGCGGGCCGAACCGACGGCTTCGAGGCCTACATCGAGCCATTGCGTGCAACAATCACGAAGGGGCGCCTCGTGTACCGCGACTTCGCGCTGCGAGCTGGGAAGACAACGCAGGGTTCGTCAGAGGTTCGTTGGAAGAACTCGCTGGTCTTCACAGGCGACATCGATCTTGGGTCGACACCGATGCGGGCCACCGCCATCACGACGGGCGTTCCACTTTCCGACGCGGGCAATTGGTCGAGCGATGCTCGGCGCATGTTCGAGTCGCTTGGCGCGGTGAGTCCGGAACTCTTGAAGAGCCTTGTGGTGGGCGTCAAACTCTCGGGTCCGCTCTTCGACGCGCAAGGAAAGCCTGCGAAACTCAAGCAGGATCTCATGCTGCCGGACATTGGTGACGCGATTCGGCAAAATCCAACCGGTGCGATCGAAGCGGTCGGCGGAATCATCGACCTCTTTAAGAAGAGAGACGAGAAGCCGAAAGAGAAGAAGCCACCAGCGAACGCGCCAACTGCGCCTCCGAAATGACAGCTCGCATTTGGCTCGCGCGTGATTCGTATCGAATCGCGCGTTGAGTCAACGCCGATGCAGCGCGAGATCAGCGCTCAATCAGACGAGACCGAGATCTCGAAACCTCGTTCGACTCACATCGATTTATCACATCGATTTATCACATCGATTTATCACATCGATTTATCACATC
>JAIYCA010000250.1 GCA_027488265.1 Planctomycetaceae bacterium | reverse complement strand
TCTCTGGATCGGCTGCGCAGATAGCCGCGTTCCTGCGAACGAAATCATCGGCCTTCCGCCAGGCGAAGTGTTTGTCCATCGCAACGTGGCGAACCTCGTCGTGCACAGCGATCTGAATTGCCTCGCCGTGCTTGATTTTGCGGTCAACGCGCTTGGCGTCGAAGACATCATCGTGTGCGGGCACTACGGCTGCGGTGGCGTGCACGCCGCACTCCAACCAACCGAAGGCCGCATCGTCGATCACTGGATCCGTCATATCCGCGACATCGCGAAGCACTACAAAGAGGACATCGAACGCGAGCCGACTGCGACCGCGCAGTCGCGCCGATTGTGTGAACTCAACGTCGCCGTGCAAGTTGTGCACGTACGTGAATCGCCCGTGCTTCTCGCCGCGCGCTCGAAAGGCGTGCAAGTGCACGGCTGGATTTACGACGTGGGCGACGGTCTGCTGCGCGATCTCACACCGATCGTTGATGAAGTTCGCGCGCTTGAACCTTCGTGCAGGTTGTCGTGACTCAACACGCGTCACCCCCAGCAACCAACGTCACCCCAGGCAGCGTTCCTTACGGCGCGGATCATCATCG
Source organism: Planctomycetaceae bacterium (assembly GCA_027488265.1). Taxonomy (GTDB): domain Bacteria; phylum Planctomycetota; class Phycisphaerae; order Phycisphaerales; family SM1A02; genus QWPT01. Next base: position 4,313 of record JAIYCA010000250.1, on the reverse strand, counting down.
CGTGATTGGTGCTGTTGGCGCGACGGGCATGATCGTTGCCGCGATGATCGGGAGTGGCATCTTCGCGTTGACGGGCCAGTTTGGCGCGTCTGTCGGAACAACGACCAATGTCCTCGCGCCGTGGGTCATCGGCGGCGTGCTCGCGTTGTGCGGCGGACTCGCACTCGCTGAACTCGGCGCAATGATTCCATGTTCCGGCGGAAGTGTGGAGTTCGCGCGGCGTGCGTTCGGATCGACCGTCGGATACCTCGTCGCGATGGTGACGATTCTCTCGGGTTACTTCCTGTCGATCGCCGCAGTCGCGTTGCTCTTCGCGCAATACGTCGATGAACTCGTGCCGCAGGATCTCTCCGATCACACGATTGCGGTCGGCACAATCGTCATTGCGTACCTCTCGCAATTGCCTGGGCTTCGTGCCGGCTATGCATTCAACACTGCACTTTCGGTGCTGAAGATTGCATTCGTCGCGATCTTTGTCGTCGCCGGGCTTCTTGTTCCGGTGGGCGAACGACGTACTGCGCCGCCACCGACGGATGCACCGAGTCTCTTCTCGCCGGCGGTCGCGAGTGCCACGCTCACGGTGAGTTTTGCGTATCTCGGCTGGTCTACCGGCGCAGACATCGCTGGCGATATTCGAAAGCCTGGCCGCAACATCCCGCGCGCGATCATCGCGTCGATTCTGCTTGTGTTCGCGCTCTATCTCGGCGTCAACCTTGTCTATCTCCGCGTCATCGATCCGACCGCCATGCTCACTGCGGAAGGCAAAGAACTTCCTGCGATTGGCTCTGTCGCAGCACGGCTTCTCTTCGGTGAATCCATTGGCCTCGTGATGACAGGCGTCATCGCGCTCCTCTTCTTCTCGACAATTGTCTCAGGAACCATCACTGCGGCACGCATTCTGGAATCGATGGCAGCCTCGCGTGAAATCCCCGCGTGGACAGGTGTACGACGGAGCGACGGCGTTCCCGCGCGCGCGCTGCTTGTCACACTCATCGCAAGTGTGATCCCGCTCGCGATCGGCTCACTCGATGAGATTTTCGGCCTTCTCACTGTGCTCGTAAACATCTTCTCATCGCTCTCGGTCGCGGCTGTGATTGTGCTCCGACGCACGATGCCGGACGCGCCGCGCCCATTCCGCGTTCCGCTCTATCCATTTGTTCCACTGCTCTACCTCGCACTCGCAGGCTGGAGCATCATCGCCAGCATTCAAAACGGTGGGTGGACATCCATCATCGCGAGTGCGTGTACCGTTGTCGGACTGCTTCTCTTGCGCCCTCTCCTTTCGCCGCGCGATATCGCGCAAAAAGCACTATGAAATCGCCCATTTTCATTTCGCTGCTCGGCCTTCCGTTTCTCGCTGCGTGTGCGTCGACGAGTTCAACCACATCTGGTGTGAGTGCGGCCACGGAAGCTCGCATGCACGGCAAGATGCAGTTCGCGATTCTGATGTACGAGTCCAACGACGCGTGGCACCGCATGCCCGTTGCACAGCGCGACAATCTGCTGACGAAGTACGGCCTTTGGGTGCGCGATCTCAAGTCAAAGGGCATCCTCAAGGAAGGAAACCCGCTCGGACGCGGCGGCGTCATCATCGACGTCGACAATCGTGGGCAGCCCGACGCGGAGCCACTCGATTTGAATGCGACGAGCCTCACGGGCTACTTCGTCATCGAAGTGACAAGTGCACGCGAAGCGGAAGCGATCGCTGCATCGTGCCCCGCGCTGCTGCACGGAGAAGTCGTGCATCTGCGTCCGATTGGGGAAAAGTGACGACTACTCCCCAGCACGACTTGGTTCCGCATCGCTGGCCAACTCGGGCAGTTCTGGTTCGTCCACTTCAGTGCGATTGATGCGCCGCGGGGTTTCGGAAGGCCCCTCTTCCACCTTGACGTCGGGAAGTGCAACGATCGATGCCACTTTGTTCAGTTGCGGAACAAACATACGATCAAACGAACCGATCGCTTTGTTAAACGCATCCACAGTCGAGCCCAATCTCTGTCCCGCAGTGTTGAGATGCTTGACGAGTACACCAACGCGGTCAACCATTTCCTTTGCTTCGTCGCGAATTTGCGCTGCCTTTTGCGTTACTTCTGAGTTACTCCAGTGCATGGCGATCGTTCGCAAGAGGGCAAGAAGCGTGCTCGGAGTCACCACCAAGACACGCTTTCGCATCGCCTCCTGATGCAACGATGCGTCGGTCTCAAACGCTGCGGTAAACGCACTCTCAACTTCGATGTAGAGCACCGTGAATTCAATCTCACCAGGAATCTCGCCCGCATAGTTTTTCTGTGCAAGCGCGCGCACATGCGATCGAACAGCGTCTGCATGCGATTGTCGCAACGCAGCGCGCTCAGTGTCACTTCGCCCCTCCTCGAGTCCGGCGAGATAGGCTCCAAGCGGAACCTTGCTATCAATCGGAATGAAGCGTTCGCCAGGAAGTCGAACCACCATGTCTGGTCGAAGTCGCCCCTCTGCACTCTCAAAGGTCTGCTGCTGCGTGAAGTGAACGCCTTCAACAAGCCCAGCCAGCTCAACCACGGTTCGAAGCCCAGCTTCGCCCCATCGCCCTCGGTGACGATTGTCTTTCAGTGCGCTCGACAGCGTGTGCGCTGCACTCCACGCTTTCTGTTGAAGCTCTGAAATCTGTCGGAAACTCTCGCTGAATGACTTCGCGTCGCCCTCGCGCTTCTCGCCGAGTTGCTTCACCAACTCTTCTTGCTTCGCGAGTTGCTCGCGCAACGGCGCGATCGTCGCGTCGATCGCTTTCTGCCGCGCTTCGAGTTCCTGCGACGAAAGCTGCTTCTGACCTTCGAACTGCTCTTTCGCTTGCTTGAGAAGCGTCTCCGCCGTCGACTTCAAAACATCTGCGCCCGCTGCTTTAAAGACGTCCGTCAACTGTGCTCGCGACTGTTCGACATTTGCTTTGAGTTCGCTGAGCGCCTTCTCCCGCTCGTCGAGCACGCGCTTCATCGCGACTTCACGCTCCGAAATGCGCTCGTCGGCGGCGCGAAGTTCCTCTTGCGTCTTCGCGCGAAGTTTCGACTCCTGCTCTGCGCGCGTGCGCTCGCTATCAACCTGCGCGCGCAACTCTTGCGCCGCGGTTTGCGCGGCGGAACAAAGAGCCTTCGCCGACGCTTCCGCCGTTGCCGCAACCGCGGCTTCGCTTCGCAAGCGATCACGCTCGATGCGCATCGGTTCGAGTTCCGCTCGCGCGGCATCCAACGCGGCTTGCGTCGTTGCGGTTGTGGCCGCGGAACGCGCACGTCCAAGCGCCGTCGCGACTGCGTACGCCGCTCCGCCGCCCACGACAAGGCCCGTCCCGATTCCCACCAGCAGTGTCGTCAGATCCATCATCGCATCGTACAGATCCGCACCACCCACGCAACAGAATCGGCGACACTGCTCCGATGCGGTACCTCGTCGATCTCACAGGCATCCTCGTGCTCGACAAAGATCTCGGGATGAGTTCGATGCGCGCGGTCGACATCGCGCGCCGACGCGCGGGCCGCGCGAAAGCGGGCCACGCGGGCACGCTTGATCCGCTCGCGACAGGCGTACTCGTCATCGCGTTCGGCCGCGCGACCAAGGCCATCGATCTCTTGATGGCGACGGAGAAGCGCTACGAAACCGATGTCGATCTCTCGGCGTTTACTTCGACCGACGATCGCGAGGGCGAACGCCGCGAAGTCGCCGTGTCCACGCCCCCAACACGCGAAAAAATCGAATCGACACTCGCGCAGTTTCGCGGGCCGATCCAGCAGCGACCTCCTGCATTTAGCGCGGTCCACGTCGCGGGAAAGCGTGCGTATCAACTCGCACGGAACGACGCACCACCGGAACTCCCGCCCCGCGAAGTGATGGTGCATGAAATCGCGCTCGTGGAGTACACGTGGCCGATCGCGCGCGTGGCCATTCGCTCAGGAAAGGGCTTCTATGTGCGCAGTCTGGCACGTGACCTTGGCACTGCGCTCGGAACAGGCGGACACTGCGCGACGCTTCGTCGTATTGCGGTCGGGCCATTCACGGCGGCGAACGCGCGTCGATTCGACGACCTCCCCGAAAGAATCGACGAGTCGCATCTCCTTCCGCTCGAAACTGCGCTCGCGATGACAGGTGATCTCGGGTTCCGCGCGAAAGGCGCGTGAAATAGTCGAGGACGAAGCGCCTATTTGCGCGAGCCATCAGCAGCGCCCGCACTTGCCGCTTTCTCAGCTTCGAGCGCGAGTCGCCGCATGCGGCGATCTTCGACGAAACTCATCACGACGAAGAGCGACATACCTGCGAGAAGCAAGACATCGGCGATGTTGAAGACC
>JAIYCA010000230.1 GCA_027488265.1 Planctomycetaceae bacterium | reverse complement strand
GGTGGTGATTGGTCCTCGCGTTGCGGATTTCCGCGACGTCGTTGAATCGTTCGTAAAGCACGGCGGAATCGTGCAAGTCGACGCGGGTGCACTGAAGGCCACGCTTGCGGAACTTGTCGCGGATCCGCGAAAACGTGCTGAAATCGCGTTCCGTGGCCGCGAGACAATTCGGCGTGAACAAGGCGGAACCTCGCGCACAAGTGAAGTACTTCTTGCCCTCCTCGCGACGCGTGCCTGATATCTTCGCGGCATGTCCGACGCTGCATCTCGAACAAACGCTTCTGTGTCCGCATGCTTTGAAGAACTCGCTGTTCTGTCGGAGATTCTCGGCGCGAACGTTTTTAAAGTGAACGCTTTTCGTCGCGCCGCGCGTGCAGTGGAAGGACTCGCGTCTGAGGCGTGCGGGATGGAACTCGCAGCACTGAAAGAGATCGATGGGCTCGGTGCTTCGACCGCAGCGAAGATCCACGAGTTCGCAACGTCGGGCACGATGAGTGAACTTGAAGAGTTGCGATCGCAAGTTCCCGCTGGACTCAAAGAAGTCCTCGCCATTCAGGGGATCGGGCCTAAAACGGCGCGTGCCATGTGGACGGAACTTGGCGTCGTCGATCTCGCCACGCTGAAGACGGCGATTGACTCCGGAAAAGTTGCGGCGCTTCCCCGCATGGGCGAGAAGTCGATCGCGAAAATGAAGGAGGCGATCGCCTTCGCGGAAACAGCACGCGGCCGCATTCGTATCGGTGAAGCGATGCCGCTTGCAGACGCACTTGTTGCAGAACTTGGGAAGATTGCGGGTGTGCAACGCATCGCGTTTGCGGGAAGTTTGCGCCGAGGCCGCGAAACCATTGGTGATCTCGACATTCTGGCGAGCGCGAGCGCCTCTCAGAAACTGATGGATGCGTTCTGCAGCCGTTCGGACGTTGCACGTGTCCTCGGGCACGGCGAAACGAAGTCGAGCGTCCTCACAAAGTCTGGTGTGCAAGTCGATCTGCGTGTGGTGCCGCTTGATCGTTTTGGTGCCGCACTCATGTATTTCACGGGCAGCAAAGACCACAACATTCGCATGCGGGAACGAGCGATCGCGCAGGGCATGCGGTTGAATGAGTACGGACTCTTTCGTGAAGGCCAGAGTGGTGAGGTGCCTGAGGGCGCCACGCCTGTTGCCGCCGCGAGTGAGGAAGAGGTGTACGCGGCGCTCGGGCTCGATTGGATTCCACCGACCGCGCGCGAAGATCGAGGTGAGATCGAGCGATTTACCCCGGGCGCGCACCGTTCCCGCGTGATTGAGATTTCGGACATTCGCGCAGAACTGCACTGCCACACGCGCGCTTCTGACGGTGCGATGACGATCGATGAGATTGTTGCTGAGGCCGAACGGCGCGGATTTCACACCATCGCGATTACAGATCACTCGAAGAGCCAGTTTCAAGCGAACGGCCTCGATGAAACGCGGTTGCGCGCGCACATCCAAGCGATTCACGCGGCGCGCGCGCGATTTCCGAAGATGCAGATTTGGGCTGGAAGCGAAGTCGACATTCTTTCGGATGGCTCACTCGACTACGCAGATGATTTGCTCGCGGAACTCGATTGGGTTGTCGCGAGCCCGCACGCTGCGTTGAAGCAGGAGCCGCGCGTTGCGACCGATCGACTTTTGAAGGCAATTCAGCATCCTTTGGTGCATGTGATTGGGCATCCAACGGGTCGCATCGTGCACGGACGGCCAGGGCTCGAGCCAGCAATGAACGAGCTCTATGCTGCCGCGAAGGAACATGGAACGGCGCTCGAACTGAACAGTCATCACATGCGTCTCGATCTTCGTGATGTGCACGTGCGTGCAGCGGCAGAAGCGGGATGCATGATTGCGATCGACTGCGATGTTCATGCGATTGAGGATTTCGAGGAGTTGCGCTACGGAATTCTGACCGCGCAACGTGGGCTGCTCACTGTCGGCCAGTGCCTCAACGCGCTGGATGCGAAATCACTCGATGCATGGCGGCGGAAGAAACGAGTCTGAGCGACGTGGTTGTTCCCCGCATGACGCGCGAGTGGCAGGCGTGCTGCACCACGCCTCTGGCGGCCGCCTCATCTCCACTCGCGTCGCCTCACCAACATCGTTTACCCAACATCACCAAGTCCGAGTGCTTCGCCGTAGGTGGAAAGCACGCGGCGTCGGAGCAGCCGTTCGTCGTCAGCCGCGAGGAGTGGGCTTCTTGTGATCCAATCGCTCGCGTCGCGGCGCGCGCGTTCGAGAAGACCGAGATCTCGCGAGAGATCGGCGACTTTGAATGGTGGCAAGCCGCTCTGTTTCGCGCCGAAAAGCTCACCGGGCCCGCGGATCGCGAGGTCGAGTTCTGAGATGCGGAAGCCGTCATCCGACTGTTTGATCGCTTCGAGTCGCGCGCGTCCATCATCGGTCGTCGCGTCGGCGATGAGCACGCACACGCCACCTTTGGGTCCACGCCCAACGCGTCCACGCAATTGGTGAAGTTGTGCGAGTCCGAATCGATCGGCGTGTTCGATGACCATGACGGTTGCATTCGGGACATCGACGCCGACTTCGATGACAACCGTCGCGACGAGCGCATCAATCTCACCTGCGCGGAATCGATCCATCACGGCATCGCGCTCCGCAGGTTTCATGCGGCCGTGCATCGCGGCGAGTCTTGCGCCTGCGAGTGCGCCAGTTGAGAGCGCATCGAGATGACTCGCCACATCTTTCAAACCAAGATCTGACTCCTCGACTGCGGGAACCACGATGAACGCTTGCTCACCGCGGTCAATACGTTCTTTCACGAAGTGATACGCATCAGTCGACCGCGACGTCGGCAGCACGCGCGTATGGACGGGCGCACGATCCTTCGGACGATGACGAATCGTCGACACATCGAGGTCGCCGTACACCGTCAGTGACAACGTGCGCGGAATCGGTGTCGCGGTCATCACGAGCATGTGCGGCGTCTGGCCGCTCGGGGCTTTCCCACGCAATTCTGCGCGTTGCGCGACACCGAAGCGATGCTGTTCATCGACCACTGCGAGCGCCAGCGCGGAAAAACGCACGTCGCCCGTGAGAAGCGCGTGCGTGCCGATCACGATGTCGACCGTGCCGTCCCAGGCCACTTGCGTCTCGGTCACCAGCCCCACGCTGGAGGCCTCGCCGGGCGCGAACATCTGCTCCAGGTCGATGTCCACCGAG
>JAIYCA010000308.1 GCA_027488265.1 Planctomycetaceae bacterium | reverse complement strand
TCCGATGCCACGGGTCTTGAGCGCGGCGGCGAGTACGCACCGCCAAATCAGAAGTCACTGCGTCTTTCAGGCTCGAGCGTCGCTCAGAATTTCCGCTTCGTCTCCCACGGCGGCGATTCGGAGATCGCCTTCGACTACCTGATCTCCGTGCCGTCTCCCGATAGCGCGATCGAAGTCGCGGTGCGAAACACGCAGACGCGATATGGCAACGGTTCAACCGTGCGCTGCTACGTCAATGGCGTACTCGCACGGGCGGAACGCATCGGGATCAATCGCGACACGAACAGCACAACGACCCCCGACACCAACGCACGTGTCATTCGGATTCCGGTCGGAGCAAACTCTGGACGGCCGATCGTGTTCTCCGTCGGCATCTGGGGAAATGGCGACGACAACGCCGACGAAGTGTGGATGAGCGAGCCACGTCTTGTGCGTGATGCGGCGAAAACCGCAAGCGTGCGGACCGTCGCTGTTGTTGGTGAGTAACGAATCGCTCGCGCTAGTTCGCGACAGCAATGCCGTTCTTCGTCGCGTTCTTCTTCTCGCCGTACACGAGTTCGCCAGTCTGCGGCACGCCGAGATACTCGAGCGCTTCGTTCATGATTTCCGCAGCACACGGGCCCGCGAGCGCGCCACCGCCGGTGACGCCCTTCGACTTGTCGGGATCTTCGATGGTGACAAGGATCGCGAGTTCGGGGCGATCGAACGGCGCGCCAAGCAAGAAGCTCGACATGTAGCGATCTTGGAAGTAGCCGCCCTTTGGATTCACGAGTTGCGCGGTACCCGACTTTCCAAACGCCGTGTAGCGAAGAATGTTCTTGAGTCGCTTGCCCGTGCCTTCGAGAATGACGTCTTCCATCACCGCGCGTGTTTCCGCGACGATCTTCGGTGAAAGCACAGGCTGTGAACCGCTCAGCGAATCGTCGGCCAGCGGCGCGAGCGACAGTGGCACCATCGAGCCATCGCGGCAGAACGCGGTGAATGCGTGCACCAGTTGCAGCGGCGTCACTGCGATGCCTTGACCGAAGCTCACCGACGCGAGCGCGCGTGTCTTGTTCGTCCACTCGTCTTTCGGCGGAAGAATGCCGCGCGTCTCGGCCTTGAAGCCAATGCCTGTCGCGCGATCAAATCCAAACGAACGCAGACAATCCATCATCTCGTCGTTCGTCATGCGCATCGCGATGGTCGCCATGCCGGCGTTCACCGACTTGATGAGGCATTCGCGCCACGTCTTCGTGCCGTAGCTCGAGGAGTGTGCTTCGCGAATCGTGCGGCGCGCACGACCATCGACGATCGTGAGCGGCCCATCGGGAAGATGAATCGTTTCACCCGCGCGGGCTTTACCGATTTCAAGCGACCAAGCCCAGACGAACGGCTTGAAAATCGAGCCTGGCTCAAACGGATCAGTCACCCAACGCAAGCGCGCGAGCCGCGGATCTTGTGCGGCAAACTTGTCGGAGACCGCTTGCGCATAGGGCGAGCCTGTACGCAACATGTCGTACGCCGCGAGGACTTCACCGGATTCGACATCGACCACGATGCAGCGCGCGCCACCAGCATTCGATTTCGCGACCGTCTCACGAAGTCGACGCTCGACGATCTCTTGGATGACGACATCAATCGAGAGTCGCACATCAAGGCCAGCCGCACCGGGGAAGTGACTGCTCGCAGGCACGGCCATCACCGAACCCGTGCTGTCGACGATGGTCGCTGTTTCGCCAGGCGTCGATGCGAGTCGCTTGTCGGCGCTCGACTCGATGCCGCTCAATCCGCGCACGCGTTCGCCACCGAGTGGCTCTTTCGTGACGGGGTCACGCGGCGCATCAAAGCCGACGAAACCAATGAGTGCCGCAGCGGTGTCGCCGAACGGCAGAATGCGCTCAGGCCGCGTTTCGACGTGTGCGCCGCGCAGAATGCCAGTCGGGCCGCTTTCTTTGCGCGCGGCAGCAAGCGCATCAATCTGCTCCGCATTGAGATCCTTCGAAAGAACGACGTAGCGCTTCAGTCGATCCCAATCCGCGTCGGTCATCGTGCGACGCAACGTGCGCAAATCTTCCGGCACCTTCTCATAGATCGCGCGCGTGAGCTCTGCGCGCGGCATCCCGAGCGGCGTTTCGAGCGCAGCGACCAACTCGCCAATCGGATCGAGATCCGATTTGAGCGACGCGAGCGTGATCTTGCCGCGCTCCGACTCCTCTTCACTCTCGCGACGCGCTTTGCGCTCTGCAGCGATCGCGCGGTTGAGCGCGTCGCGATAGAGATCACGCACATCAATGAACAGCGTTCCGCCGAGTGCGTCGACCGCGAGCTTGCGCCCACGCGCATCGACGATAGCGCCACGTGGGTGCTGCGCGATGATCGTCTTCTCTTGAATGGGCCGACCGTTCGCACGCTCCATCGAGCCGAGGAGTTCCGGCGCAGGATGCGCTTTCAACTGATAGACGCGCGCGGTGGTCCCAACAATTCCAAGCGCAATCGCGCCAACGAAAATGCGCGAACCAAGCGCGATCTTCTTGCCACGCGTAGCGGGCGCGTGAGCTCCAATTCCAGTTGCGGAAGCCGCAGGAATCGCGGTGGTATCGCCTGTGATGCGTCGTCGTCGGAAGATCATCCGCCCATCCCTTCGCCATGCAACGCGCCATTTCCTGCGGGTTCATTGACCAAACGGCGAAGTTCTTCAGGAGTGCCAAGCGCGTCATCGGTCGCGCGCGACGGATCTTCGCGGAACGGAATTGGCTTCAACACGAGTGGAGAACTGGATGAAGCGTCACGGCCGGTCGCCTGTTCTGACGCCTTCTCGATGGCGGCGACAAGTTCGCGAATCTGATTCGGCGTGAGTTTGCTCGCGACTTCTGCCTCGCGACGCACGCGCTCGCGGTCATTGCGCTCCAGTTTGAAGTGGATGCGGCTGATCTCCGCCGCCGTATCAATGCGCTCTTGACGATTGACGAGCAAAGCGCCAAACATGGCGCCAAGCACGATGATCACCGTTGCAAGTTTCGCGAACATCGAGGCCTCCTGCCTACCGTCGCCAATTCATCGCACTTTCGTCGTTGCAAATCCGTCGCTTGTTTGAACGCGCTCGGAAGCGCGCCAATATCACTTCACAGCGCGCGATGCTCGATCAGTTCGCAAGTGCGTACTTGATCTCGACACCTGGTCGCAGGGTGGACTTCTGCGAGAGCCCGTTGAGCGTCGCGATTTCCTTCCAGCGACTGCCGTCACCGTACACCTCTTTCGCGATGCCGAAGAGCGTGTCGCCTTCGCGCAACTTGCGCTTGCCATAGCGTGGCGTTTCAGGCGTGGGTTGCGTTGCGTTGGTGTCGATCGGGTTCACGCCCGGCGTTCCAACGAGCACGGTTTCCGAGGGAGTTCCTGCCGCGGGCGCTTGCGGTGCTGCGCTCGGATCGAGAACAGCGATGTCGGGAACCTTGATCTCCTGACCAATCTTGAGATCGGTCGGCTTGATGCCGTTGTATTCCGCGAGCTTGGTGCCGAGCGCGCGACGACCGTAGTACTTCTTCGCGATCGACTCTGGGTTGTCGCCCTTCGCGATCTTGTGCGTGCGCTCGCTTGTGGACTGCGTGGTCGTTGTTCCCGTCGGAATCAAAGCCGTTGGGCCCACTCCACCGCTGCCAACGCCCACACCGCCGAAACCATTTGCGTCCGGCGTGCCGAGCGCGATACCGATCTGACCTTCGTCGACCGCTGGGAGCGGATCGCTCTCTGGAAGCTTGCGCTCACCGAATCGCTCGGTCTCGCCGGGCAGCGCCTTCGGATCGGGGCGATAGGCCACGAGTTCTTGCTTGAGCGGCGTGGTATTCGCCGCGAGATGATCAGAGACAAGAATGCCGAGGAACAGCAAGAAGCCGAACCCGATCACCATCACAAGCTTGTTTTCGCGCGTCATTGGAGCATCCTTGCTCGTGTGCTCCGCACTGAAGCAGTGCGGCTCGCTGAAGTTTCTTCGCGAAGCTGCACAACGCGCATTCGTGCGTCACGCAGTCTTCACATCACAGTTCGAATCACAGTTCGAATCACTGTTCGAATCACTGTTCGAATGATGGGCGCGGCCGACCGTGACCGCGCGCAGTTTCGCTGACCTTGCCCGCGGATTCTCCGCGGATTCAGCCTCGGATGATACCACCGGTCCGTCGGTGATCTCATCAGCGAGACCGCTCTTACACATCTCAGCGAAACACTGCTTCACGAGTCGGTCTTCGAGGCTGTGAAACCCGATGATCGCCACGCGCGCGCCGGGGCGGAGCCAGGTCGGTCGACCTTCTGCGATGCGACGCGCAGCGGTGGAGATCGCATCAAGGAGCGCAGAGAGCGCGCCGAGTTCGTCGTTCACCGCGATGCGAAGTGCCTGGAAGGTCTTCGTCGCCGGATGGAGCCGCGACGTGCGCGCCCGGGAGCCGTAGGCCTCCCGCACGAGATCCGCAAGTTGCGCCGTCGTCGAGATCGACGAAACTGCACGTGCAGCAACAATTTTCGCCGCGATCTTTCGCGCGAGCGGTTCTTCGCCGAAGCGCGCGATCACCTCACCAAGATCGCGCTCACTCGCGCTCGCGACGAACTCCGCCGCGGTCATGCCGGACGACGCATCGAGTCGCATATCAAGCGGCCCGTCGCGCATGAAACTCAAGCCGCGCGCGGGGTCGTCGACCTGCGTCGAGGCGAAGCCAAGATCGGCGAGGACGAGATCCGCCGTGAGTCCGAGGGCGTTGAGTTCGCGCGCGACCGACGCGAAACTTGCGTGGATCGATTCGGTCGTGACGCTGGTCGCCTCGCGCACTCGATCGCCGGCGAAGGCGAGGTTCGATTGATCGAGATCAAAAAGCACGACGCGACCCGTCGGTCCAACGACCTTCGCGACGCGCACGGCATGACCACCACGCCCAGCGGTCAAATCGACGTATACATCATTTGGGCGCGGAGAGAGCGCTTGAAGGACTTCCTGTGGGAGCACAGGCGCGTGTCCTGCGCTCAAATCGCGCTTCTCTTCGCCATCTTCGAGTCTCATGCACTCTGTGCCGTCTGCTCAGACGTCCCCGTGAGAGTCGTTTTGTCTTCTTCTCCGGGTGCTGCGGGTGCCGCAGTTGTAGTACTTGCGGCCGACGCTCCAGATCCCTGCGCCAGCCAGCGGTTACGCAGCGCACTCTTGAGCGCAACCGCGCCGATCCCACCGAAAGCCACAATCGCAGCGGCGTAGATCAACCGCAACCGAACCACTTGTTCGATGGCGAGGATTCCGAGAATGACCCCGAAGATCCCAAAGAGCAGCGTGACGCCGTAGAGGACGACCACCGCAGACTTCACGCCGCCAAGCGAGCGCTTTGCGAGGTGATGGATGTGATTTGCGTCGGCCTGCGACATCGAAACGCCTGCGAGCTTTCGCCGCAGGATCGCCAGCGCCGTATCCATGATGGGCAGCGCGAAGACGATGAGGCCAGCAATGACGAGGTGTGTTTCGCCGTGCTCACCGAGGAGGAGGATGATCACGACGAGGAGATAGCCGATGAGCAGACTGCCGCAGTCGCCGAGGAATATCACTGCCGGATTGAAGTTCCACGGTAAGAACCCGAGCACCGCTCCGAGAAGCGCGAGACACAGCACGACGCGCGTTCCTGCCATCGAATCGAACGGGTCGTCGAAGTCGACCCCTGCCGCGAGCGCAATCGAAAGAACCAGGAGCGCCGTCGCCATGATCGCGGCTGTTCCCGAGCAGAGCCCGTCGAGCCCATCGATCAGGTTCATCGCATTACAGCCGCCGAGGACGAAGAACGCGATGAGCGCGGTACCGGTCCAGTAGAAGACGTCGCCCGTCTCGACTGAAACGGGACCCATGGCGACGAGTGTCGTACCCGCCTCACCAAGGAAGGGCGCGAGCGCACCCTCTGCGACGCGCGTCCCAATGTCCTGAATGGCAAGCGCCGCGGCTGCGACGAGTTGTCCTGCGATCTTCAAACGCGGATCCCAACCCCACACATCGTCCGCGAGTCCGGTGAAGGTGATGGCCAAGATGCCGATGACGATGGAGAGCGGCACGGGGCCGAGTAGTCCGCCTGGCCCGTCGACGACGAAGAGACTGACGCCGATCGCGGTCATCACGCCGAGGAAGACGGCGAATCCACCGAGGTAGGCAATCGGAAACTTGTGGAGCTTCCGCGCTTCGTCGGGTCGATCGATGATGTCCATCGAAATCGCAAGACGTCGCACGAACGGCGTCGCGAGCAGCGTGATCAAGAACGCCGCCAAGAACACGAGTGCGTAGCCGTTGAGGAACTCAATCGCCGAGAAGGCCGTCGAACCAACCAGCGTCGCCGAGTCCGCGGGCGGAAGGTCCGGCAAGCGAACGGGGAGATCTGATGTCAATTGGGACATGTCGACTCCCTTTGTGCAGCGAAGGGTCGATGCTTCAACTCGCTCGCGAGATCGAGAATCGTCTGTTCCAAGGAGATCGCTGGCGTAAATCCGATCGCTTCGCGAATGCGCGCGAGGTCTGGCTGGCGCACTTGGAGATCATCGAAACCGGCGCTAAAGGCAACTTCGTACGGAACCATGCGGATTCCGCTTCGTGAGCCGAGTGTCTGAATGACGCGCTCCGCAAGGCCGCGAATTGAAATCGATTCGTCCCGCCCCAGATTGAACACACGTCCCCGACACGCTTCATTGCTGAGAATTTGCGGCAGTGCGCGCACAACATCACGAACATCGCAGAAGCAGCGTGACTGCATTCCATTCCCATGCACTTCGAGGTCGCGCCCTTCGAGTGCCGCCTGTACGAAGCGAGGGAGCACCATGCCGTACTCGCCAACTTGTCGCGGGCCAACCGTGTTGAAGAAGCGAACAATGACCGCGGGCAATCCGTGTTCGCGGTGATAGGCGAGCGCGAGATACTCATCGAGCGCTTTCGATGCCGCGTAGCACCAACGGCTATATCCAGTCGAACCGTAGATCACATCGTCGTCTTCGCGCATCGGTACGCGAACGCCCTTGCCGTAGACTTCGCTTGTCGAAGCGATCAAAATCGGCATCGAGGTCTTCGCCGCGAATCGCAAAACAGCGCTCGTCTCGTGCACATTGGTTTCAATCGTGTGAATCGGCTTCTCAACCACAAGCCGAACCCCGACTGCTGCAGCGAGGTGATAGACACCATCGAAATCACGTGGATCAAGCGCTGCGAGCACACTCGAACTATTGCCTTCGATCACGCGGTAGCGCGGAAGCCGCGCGGCGACGGAACGCACCGCATCGACATTCTCACGTCGGCCCGTCGAGAAGTCGTCGACGATGGTGACGTGCGCACCAGCATCGAGCAGTAACTCCGAGAGGTGCGAACCTATAAAGCCGCCACCGCCGGTGATCAGCACGCGGCGGGGCAAGGTTGGGGACTGTTCGCCAGATCGCTTCAAGCGTTCCGCCAAGGCTTCCATTCTTCACATGGACCGAACCAGTACATCAAGCGCGGTGCGGTCGACTCGTGCTTCATGCGTTCCGCAATCACGCCTTGGTCGAATAGCTCGCCATGGTTTCGTAGTTCTTACGGAGGTAACCACCCGCGGTGTTGCGCGGACGATTCAAGACCGCACCGATGAGATGCGCCTTGACGTCACCAAGTTGGTTCGCCATACGTGCGACGAGACCGCGTTGCTCTTGGAAGGCACGCACCACGATGATGGTGCCGTCCACCTTGTTGGCAACAGCCAGTGCATCGCCCGCAACGACGATCGGGGGAACGTCGAGGAGCACGATGTCGTAGCGCGTAGCCGCTTCAGCGATCACCGCGTCAAGCTTCGGCGTGGAGAGCATTTCGAAGACCCGGCTGTCAGGCGTACCTGCCGCAAGAATGTCGACATCGCCACCGGCGGGGCGAATCGCATCTGCGAGCGCCGTCTGGCCGCGAAGGACATCGCCGAGTCCAACCGCATCAGGTTCGGTTCCCATGGCTGCAGCGAGATGGCTACGACGGAAGTTTGCATCGATGACAAGGACCTTGAGTCCGCCCATCGCCAAACTGTCCGCGAGGTTCGAGATGAAACTCGTCGTGCCCGCCTCAGGCAAGCCACTCAAACATGCGATCGAGCGAATACCGCCTTGGGAGGCCGCCTTACGCACTTGGCCGGAGATCTGGCGGCAGACTTCCGCGACAACCGACTTCGGATTCTCGCGCACGACGCGCTCAATCTTCTTCGGGCCAACGGGATCCTCTGAAAGGTCGGGAACCGATCCGAGCAGACGCAATCCGCTGATCGATCCAAGATCGGTCGCGTAGCGAATACGCGTATCGAGCATTTCGCGGAGGAAGACGAATGCGAGCGTCAGGCCGAGCGTCAAAACGGCGCCGAGCGGCAACATCAACTTGAGTTGCGGGAAGCTCTTCTCACGCGGCGTGATGGCTGGCTTCGCGATCGAAACCGAACGCGCGTCGTCACGAGCCTTCAACTGGTCAAGGTCGGCGAGGACTTCCAACTGCTTCTGACGCGCTTCAAGCAATCGCTCGCGACGATCCTTGAGTTCTTGCATCGCACTGACGTTTGCCGTGAAATCCTTGAGTCGAACGGCGAGCGATTCGAGGTCTTGCTCAAACTTCTGCAAGAGACCTTGGTAGCTCTCTGTCTGATCGCTATTGGTCTTGAAATCTGCGTTCAGGTTGCGGCGGAGAATTTCCTGCAACTTGGAATCGCGCTCAATCTCTGCGGCAACGACGCGCTTCTGCATCGACATGAGTGCGGGGTGGTCGTTCGCAAACTTCTTGCGATAGGTCTCAGCCTCAACCTTCACTTCACGAAGCGCGTTGTTCGCCTGTTGAATCTGTGGATCTTCTTCGGCAGTGCGGATGTCGTCTGGGGTCGGCTCAAGAAGGC
>JAIYCA010000040.1 GCA_027488265.1 Planctomycetaceae bacterium | reverse complement strand
CGTTGATCACGTCAATAGGACTGTTGCTCGCCTGCGCGGGAGTGGGTTTTTGGCTTTACAACGGGGCTTTGGGCGGACTCGGGCGGCTTTTCCTGCCTCGGTATCAAGTGAAAGAGACCCAAACACTCCTCGGCTGCGACGTCACGATCTCCAAAGCCCGTTGGGCCGATGACTTGGCATCTCCGATCGTTGAGATCCGGCAACGCGGCCGAGTGGTCTTCGCGTCCGCCATTACACACCCGACGGTTGGAAGCGCGCGGCTCCAAGACCCGCTTTGTGAGGAACCAGTCTCGCTCCTCTGGATTCGATCCGACTCGGGTGGGTCCCTCGGCCTGAGTGAGACGTTCACCTTTCGCGTTGGCGACGCAACCTCCGACGACACCGGCTACCCAGACTTCCTGCCGTACGCCGTACTGCACGAGGGCTCATTCGCGAAATCCGATCCTGAGCAGCCTGAGTCCGATGTTTGGATCGCCTACGAGTTGGCCTATAAGTATTGGCTGACGACTGGTGTAAACAGCCCGACCATCGCGATGCGAGGAACGCCGACCCCGTCGGGGATCGTGTGGAACAGCCCCGACGAATCCGACGCGCCCAACGCGGATGAACTCGAGGCGATCGCCGGCCGCGTACGCACGCTCGCGTCCGCGACCGAACCCGAAGTGTTCACCAGCGCGAACTGCGACCAAGCGCTCGGGCTCGTCCTCGATGCATTTCTCGAACTCGTCTACGCCGGCCGCGCACGCGATGCGTGGCCATTTCTTCGCGCACGCTACGAGGATGGGCTTGGCACATTGATGACCGCGTCACAGCGCGCCGAAGTTCCGCGGTCGCTTGATGCGTTTGAGCGAGCCATTCTGGAGCAGATGCAACGATCGAGCTTCATTCAAGAAATCCTCCGTCGCAATGGCGGCTCGATCGCGCCACCAACTGATTCATCTTCCGCGCCGATATCGGCCCATTGAGCCCGCCCGCGTTTCGCTCGGCAACTTCGTGCTGAACAGCGCTCAGCGCTTCGGTTCACTCCGCGTCACCGTTAGCATGACGAGATGCACGCCTCGCTTGCGTCGTTCATCCTGACTCTGCCGATTTCATGCCTGGTATCGACGCCAGTGATCGCGTCCACAACCGTGCCGCCGTCCCAACACGGCGACGGTTCGGCCGCGAAGGCGAACGCAGCAGCTTCGAACGCACCGAAAGTCGACGACGCGGCGTGCAAGATCAAACCAGTCGCTGGCCTCGCGAAGTCATCGGTCGCGCTTTACCCACTGCTCGATGACCCCGTCGCGTTCGCGATCGATGAACGCGGCGACTTCTACTTCGCCGAAAGCGATCGCCAAGACCTCGGCGTTGAGGACAACCGACACAGTTCGTACTGGTTGCTCGACGACATCGCGTGCGAAACCGTCGAAGACCGACTCAAGATGTACGAGAAGTGGGCGTCGAAGCGCGAAGGCGGCATGGCGTACTACTCGAAGTACGCCGATCGTGTGACGAAGCTCGCCGACCGCGACGGCGACGGTGTGCCTGAAACGCGCACACTCTTCGCCGGTCCCTTCAACGATCCGCTCGATGGAACAGGCGCGGGGCTTCTCGCGCTCGATGGCGACATCTTCTACACGAACATTCCGCATCTCTGGCGACTGCTTGATCGCGATGGCGACGGAGTTGCGGAAGTCGTCGCGAAGGATTCGTCGGGTTACGGCGTGCGTGTTGCGCTGCGCGGCCACGACATGCACGGACTCGTGCTTGGGTACGACGGCAAGATCTACTGGTCGATCGGCGATCGCGGTTACCACGTGCGCACGTCGGACGGCATGTTGATGCACGATCCGCGCTCCGGCGCCGTGTTCCGCATGAATCCCGATGGCAGCGAGCTCGAGCTCTACTGCACGGGCTTGCGCAATCCGCAAGAACTCGCGTTCGACAACTACGGCAACCTCTTCACTGGCGACAACAACTCAGACGGCGGTGACAAGGCGCGTTTCGTCTACTGCATGGAAGGCGGCGAGACGGGTTGGTCGATGGACTACCAAACGCTCGAGGGCGCGAATCAGCGCGGGCCGTGGAATCAAGAAGGCATTTGGCATCTCCGTCCCGATCTTGCGCCGCATCGGTTCGAAGGCATGAAGGTGAAAGAGGCGAATCCACTGCAACCCGCGTGGACGCTTCCGCCACTCGATCACGTCGGCGCCGGGCCATCAGGTCTCGTCTTCTATCCGGGCCTCGGACTTCCCGATCGCTACCAGGATCACTTCTTTCTCTGCGACTTCCTCGGCGGCGATAGTTACTCGCGCGTGCTCGCGTTCGCGGTGGAACCAGTCGGCGCGGGATTCAAAGTCGTCGATGAGCATCCGTTCGTCGAGAACGTGCTGCCGACCGATGTCGACTTTGGCTACGACGGCAAGATGTACATGACCGACTGGGGCGGCGGTTGGGGCTCCGGCGACAAGGGCGAGCTCTACGCCGTGTGGGATCCACAGAAGATCAGCGACCCACGCATCGCGGAAGTGAAGCGACTTTTCGCCGAAGGCTTCGCTGGTCGCGATTCGGACGAACTCGCGTCGCTCCTTGCGCACGCTGATCGTCGCGTGCGTCAGCGCGCACAATTCGCGCTCGCTGCGCGCGGTCGCGAAACAACGGCGCTGCTCGGCGACATCGTTTCGTCTTCATCGAATCACTTCGCACGCATCCACGCAATTTGGGCGCTCGGTCAGCAAGCGTCCGCGCGACTTCGCGAATCGAGTCCGATCGAAGCGCAGTCACTCACGCGAACCGTGCAACCGTGGGAACTCGTGTTGCCCGCGCTTGATGATCGTGATGCGGAGATTCGCGCACAAGCCGCGCGCATGCTTGGTGAAGCGCGCGCGATCGCCGCAGCCGACGCACTCGCGGACCTCTGCTCCGACGACAACGCGCGCGTCCGCGCGTTCGCCGCGATGGCACTCGGTCGCATGGGCGCACGCGACAAGGCTCCGTTTGTCGTTTCGATGATTGCGGAGAACGCCGATCGCGATCCCTTCCTTCGTCATGCTGGCGTGCAAGCGCTCGCGTGGATGAATGATCGTGCGCGACTCGGTGAACTCGCTGCAGATCCCGCGTCGTCGATTCGTATGGCTGCGTGTCTTGCGATGCGTAAGTTGCGCGATCCGCGCATCGCCGGATTCCTCAACGATCCTGAGCGCGTCATTCGTCTCGAAGCCGCGCGCGCGATCAACGACATTCCGATGAATACGCTTCGCCCGCAACTTGCGGCGAGTGCTGCGCGTTTCGCAACGCCACCCTCTGCGACCGTCGCTGAAGCGCCGCGCATGAACCACGAGTTCACCCGCGAAGTGTGGAAGCTTGGACGCGTGGGCACCGTCGAAGATCTCCGCAAAGGTGAAGTGTTTACGCGCACACCCGATGAATCGAAGCAACTCGTTGTTGCGGAAGCGCCGAAGAACGCAGGAAATCAGTACATCGCGCGCATTCGCGGCGTCATCGAAGCGCCAGAAACTGGCGAATACGAACTCGCGATCGCGAGCGACGACGACTCGATTCTCTTTCTCGGTACGAGCGATGATCCAGCGAGCCTCGTCGAGATCGCGCACGTCGAGGGCTATTCGAATCCGGGCGATTACGAGAGTCAGCCGGCACAACGCTCGAAGCCCGTGCGTCTTGAGAAGGGTCGTCGCTATGCGATCCAAGCGTTGCACGCAGAAGGCGGCGGTGGCGACCACTGCTCGATCATGTGGCGACTCCCAAGCGGTCGCGTCGAAGCGCCGATCGGCGCGCAGCCGGTCGATCGCAGCGAGTTCCCTCATCTGCGCCGCGCGATCGAAGCGTGCCTCGCGGAAGGAACGACCGAGTCCGCTGCCCTTCTCTGCGATGTGGCAATTTCGCCCGCGAATCCGATGCCGATGCGTGTGGAAGCCTTGGAAGCGTTGAGCGCATGGAAGGATGGCGCGCCCCGGAATCGCGTCAACGGCGCGTACCGCGTGCTCGCTACCGCTGCGCGCGATGAGACCGCGTTCAAAGCAACCCTCGCGCGCAAACTCGCGCCGCTGGCGGAGAGTCCAGATCCCGCGCTTCGTTCGGTCGCGCGCGATGTCGCCACGAAGTTCGGCGTCTCGCTCGATCCAGAAGCCGCGCTTCGTGCCGTCTCTGACACCACGCTTTCGGCAAACGAGCGCGTATCGAGTCTTCGTTCGCTCGCGGGCGATTCTGGCGGTCGTGCAGCAGGCGCGCTCGATGCGGCGCTCGCGTCCAATGTGCCCGAATTGCGTGCCGAAGCGCGCACGATGTTGCGTGAGATGAACGATGCTCGCGCGCTCGCAGCGCTCTCTGATGCCGCCGAGCACGGCACGACGTTCGAGCGGCAGCGCGCCATTCGCGATCTCGCTTTCTTTGGTGTGGCGGCCGACCCGGCGCTCGCGCCGATCGCGCAGCAACTCGCCGATGGCTCGCTTGATCCTGCGCTGCGACTTGAGATTGTTGAAGCCGGCAGCGCGCGGACTGAAGGCCCCGTTGCCACGGCGCTTGACCGCTGGAAGACGTCACTGGGGAACGACGCAACCGCGCGATATGAATCGCTCACGCTTGACGGCGGCGATGTTGCGCGTGGTCGAAACGTCGTCCTCTATCACATGAGTGCTGTTTGCATGAAGTGCCACGCGATCGCGGGCAACGGAGGCAACGCCGCTCCGCCGCTTGACGGCGTCGCATCACGCGGTGACGCGCGCTATCTCCTGCACTCACTTATCAATCCGAATGAGCGCATCGTCGATGGCTACGCCAACGCGGGTGCGAGCGCGATGCCCGCGATGGGCCCTGTGCTGACCGACAGCGAGATGCGCGACGTCGTTGCGTATCTCAAGACGTTGAAGTGATGGACAACGAACCTCGTTCTCGCGCGAGGTCATAGCGTAGAAACTGAAACAGGCCCCGCGTTGTGCGAGGCCTGTTTTGTTTGCTGCATGACTTGATGTGTTGGCTGCTCAACGCCGACGACGCGTTGTGAGAAGTCCGCCCGCGAGAAGCGCGAGTGCGCCCGGCGCTGGCACCGCGTTCGGTGCACTCGCTGAGTTGAAAGCCCATCCGTCCCACGAGCCGTTCGCGACGACGCGATCCGCGAATCCAATGAAAGACTCTGTCCACGCATCGGTTCCGGACGCGCGCGTCCAGTAGTGCCAGTAGTCGAGGTAGTCCGGCGGCGAGCCGTAGCCGAAGTCAGTGTCGGCGCCGATGGTGATGCCAGTGACGAAGTCACCGAAGCTGAAGGAGTCGTAGGTGAAACTGAAGAACCCCGGTTGCGCGGCCGCGACAACATCAAAGAGCGCGCGGCCAGTCATCGAGCCGTTGTAGCGAACTTCGTAGAGATACGTGTTCTCATTCGTGAATTGAAACTGGATGAAACTCGCGTTCGCGCCGCTTCCGACGACGTAGTTCCCAACAAGTGCGGCCTCTGCAGAGTTCGTGCAGAGAGCGGCTGACAGAACGACTGATTGAAGCGTGAACGAACAAACGAAGAGCGGTGATGCGCACCTCATGTGCGACTCCTTCTTGCGGCATGAGCGGCCGCGTACACCGCGACTCCAACGCGGCGAACAAACGAACCTGCATCCGAGGAGGTTCCCCTGCTGTGATGTTCGTGCGCATCGTGCGATCGCGAAGAAGCGAGACGCGCCGGCGAACGACCACACCTCAGGAGCGGAGGCAGGAAGTACGACGCGCGCGAGACTCGACCCGACTGTTCCAACCGATTGCGCGTGGTTACGCGGGCTGGTTCACGGTGACGCCTTCGTGACGGATTCACACCGCCTTCGGACTCGCGTGCGTGTCCAGAACAACTGGACGCATGAAGTGTAACGACTTCACTGCGCGCCTGCGGGTCGCTTGGCGAGGAATGCCGCGAGTTCATCCGCAAACGCCGTCGCGGCAGTCTCCCCCACCGCGCGCGCTTCGCGCTCCATCGCCTCGATCTTCGCGCGCGCAGACTCGTCACCCGCATTGAGTTGCACGGCGAGATCAAAGAAGCGCGTTCCAGGATCATTCGGTGCGAACGTGCGCAGCGTCTCGACGGTCGCTGCAGCTTCCGCGAGTTCGCGGGCATCAAGTTTGATGGGAATTGCGAGCCTGAGATAGGCGATCGCGGCGCGCAACAGCGTCTGGTCGCTTGAGAACATGGATCGCAACTGCAGCGCACGCAGAAGTTCGCGTCTCCCCTGTTCTTGATCGCCCGCTGCCACAAGGAGTGAGCCAAGATTCGCAATCATGTCTGCATTGCGTGGCTCGAGCGCGACGATCGCGCGGCATTGAAGAAGAGCATCAGAGTTGTCGCCGCGCGCGAGCGCGAGACGCATGAGATCTCTTCGCGCTTGCGCTTCATCGCGTGTGCCTGCTGTGATGTTCACACACGTCTCAAGTTCACTGCGCGCATCGTCGATGCGGCCGAGCATCTCAAGGATGCGCGCACGTGACCAACGGAACTCTCCATACTTTGGTTGCAGCGCAATCGCGCGATCGATGTCGACAAGCGCTTGTTCGAGATCTCCAAGCAAGCGAAGCGCTTCACTGCGATTTTCGGCGTTCGACGCTTCGTCAGGCTTCAGTTCCCCAGCGCGACGCGCGCGCTCGAGCGCATTGGTTGCATGAACACGCGCCGCGTCCGTGTCACTCCGCGCGATCGCTTCGCCTGCGCGACGAAGTTCGATGGACGCGAGATTGTTGTGCGCGATCCAAGCTTCCGGATTGCGCTGCGCGGTATCGAGCCAGAGTGTTGATTCATTCTCGTACTTCGCGGTCGCACGCCACGAGAGCGGAATCAGTACCGCAACGAGCGCAGTCAGCGCGATCGCACGTGGTTGATTCTCGAAGCCCCGAAGATCGCTCGTAAGTACCGTGACTACAAGCAGTGCAAGCACCGGCATCGCGGCGTAGGCGAAGTGGTCCGCGACGAATGAATAGCGGAACGGCCACACATCAAAGAAGCCGAGTGCCGGGAAAAGAGCAGCGCCGTACCAAAGCGTGATGAGGAGCGGCGCGCGTCGCTTTTTTTTTTTTTTTTTTGCCCATACGAGGACGGCGACGCCACCAAGGAATGGAAGCCAATCAACAATGCTTCGAACGTCGATTGTGAATCGTGGATAGATGAAGATTTGTTCGGTCGGCAGCGTGAATCGCGAGATGTAAAACGCTGCGGTGCGACCGGCGAGTTGAAGTCGCTCTAGTAGCGTGAATCCGAATTCGCTTCCCGTGGCACCCACAATCGTCCGTTCGACATGTGCAGTGAAGAGGCCACTTGCCAGTCCTATGGCGAAGTACGGAAGCACACTCAACACGAGACGCGTGTTGATTGGCTTCTGCAACCAAAGCAACGCGAGCACGATGCATGGAGGAACGAAGATCGCGGTCGTTTTCGAAAGCAGCGCGCAGGCGAACAGCAGAAACGATGCGAGCCACGTACCAAGCACGCGCCCTTTCGGTGCATCGATGAATCGCAGATACATCGCGAAACTCGCGAGTGCGAACAGCATGGATTGCACGTTCTTTCGCTCGGTCACCCACGCGACGCTTTCAACAGCCATTGGATGTGCGGCGAAAATCGCGGCGATCCAGAACGCGTTGCGAATGTTGAGTCGAGTGAGGACGACGAAGAGCAGCACGGCGTTTGCCGCATGCATCAACAGATTGACGGCGTGGTACGCGAGCGGATCAACACCAACGAGTGCGTGCTCAATCCAGAATCCAGCGAACACCAACGGGTAGTACTGCGGTGTGTTGCCAGGAGTAAATACGTCAACAAAGCCAGAAGGAGATAACAAAACAGGATTTGCGGTGACGTACGAGTCGTCATCCCAAATCCAGCCCGCCCAAAGGCAGGCTGCATGTGCAATCAGCGCGATGAGCGCGAGAATGGCCGCGGTTTGAAACGTCCGGGGGTGGGAGATTGGGCTTGCACTGCTCACACGGGCACCCTACCACCACCTTCACGTCCGAGAATATTGTTCCACGTGGAACATCCTCATTTGTCGGCTTCTTGAACGATTTGACAGAGTTGTGACTCCTCGGGATAACACCAAGTGTTCCACGTGGAACATCTCCAGACGAGGATTGCCATGAACCAGACTGACCAGAGCGGAAAGAGTCCTGTTCGCAAACTTGGCCGTGGCTTGAGTGCCCTTCTTGGGGCCCCTGTTCAGATCCAAGTTCCAGGGGCTCCTGCTCCCGCGGTCACTCCAGTGGCGCGGGTTGCGACGCCTCCCGTAGGAAATCCTGGGCCGAAGAATGTGGTTTCCACCAGTGGCTCCATGGCCGAAACGGCCACGGTCATGCCTTCAGAGCCCATCTCAACCACCGCACCTTCGTCGCTTCTGCGCGAACTCCACGTGGAACAGATCTTTCCAAATCGTCGGCAGCCTCGCACCGACTTCTCTGAGGAAGCCCTCCGCTCCCTTGCAGGCTCGATTCAACAGGCTGGATTGATGCAGCCGATCGTGGTTCGGGCCACGGAACGCGGCTTTGAATTGATCGCAGGAGAGCGTCGCTGGCGTGCTGCGAAGCTTCTTGGAATGGAGAAGATCCCTGCGGTGGTCAAGGACATCGACGATCAAACCGCAGCGGAACTGGCACTGATTGAGAACATCCAGCGCGAAGATCTCAATCCAATGGAGCGTGCAGTCGCCCTGAAGCGGCTTTCGAGCGACTTCAGTCTGACGCACCAAGAGATCGCGGATCGGGTCGGGCTTGACCGCGCTTCGGTCACGAACCTTCTCCGCCTCGCCGATCTTGATCGCGCGACGGCGGATTTGGTTCGCGCGGGCAAACTCAGCCAAGGTCATGCGAAGGCGTTGCTCGCGGTCACCGACATCGCGCGCCGGGCCGAACTCGCAGCACAGGTTCTCTCGAACGATTGGTCCGTTCGCGAACTTGAGCGACAGGTTCAAGCAACCCAGAAGCCGCCAACCGTCTCAGGCGGGGGGCCATCGGTGGCTGGGAAGGAGCCCACCGCTCGCGATGCCAACGTTGCTGACCTCGAGAAGCAGCTCGCCGATTACCTTGGCACGCGTGTGAAGCTCCAGCTGGGGCGGAAGAAGGGGTCAGGCCGACTCGTTCTCGACTTCTACACGCTCGATCAGTTCGACGGACTGATGCAAAAGATCGGTTTTGGCGGCCGATAATATAAGGTCTACGCGACTCACTGTCGATTTCGTGGTTTTTCTCAGTCCTGCTTGAGTAGGTCCACCTCAGGGCCGATGTTCGAACACCCCAAGGAAGGGGTGTAGGCGTGGCATGCCGCTGCGCCGCTTCAAGCAAGGACG
>JAIYCA010000438.1 GCA_027488265.1 Planctomycetaceae bacterium | reverse complement strand
GGCCGATCGGGTCAACGCAATCAAGCGATCGAGTGTCGAGCTTGATTCGCAGCTGCAAGCGGCGCGGCTCGCTCATCTTGACGCGCTCGCTGCGCTTGAGGCGGAGCGTGAAAGTGTCAGGAGCGCGATCGACACGCTGCGTAAGTCGATGTCCGAGCATCGAGCCAAAGTGGTTTCCGAACTTGAGGAAGAGCTCTATGAGCTGCGGCGCGCTCGACTGGCCGAGGCCGACAAGTTGGCATCGAAGCGGCTGCTTGAGGCGGACGCTGAGGTCGAATCGATCCGCGCTCGGCTCCGGCTTGCCGAGGCCGCCGCAGAAGAGCGGAGTTTGCTCGCAGAGCGCGCGCGGGCGAAGGCGGAGATGGAGTCGGCGATCATCGAGGAAGATAGGCAAGCGCTCCAGCAGAGAATCGCACATCGGGTTGAGGAGGAAGTGCGTACCGCACTCATGGATCGAGAGTCAGCGGAGAAGCGTTGCGAGACATTGAAGAGCCGCCTGGACGCGTTCGAGTCCGAGCGCACCGCTATCGACGAAATCAAGCGCAATCTCGGAGGCAAGTCGCCGGCAATCGTCCTGAACGAGCTCGACTCTGCGCGGAAGCGCGTTAGTGAGCTGGAATCAAGCCTTGCGGCGCAGCCGTCTGGCGCCCTCATTCAGGAGGCAGAGAAGACTCGGCTTGAACGCGATCAGCTGCGGCGCGATATCGGCGTCCGGGCGAAGGAGGTTGCGGAACTTCAGGCGCAGCGGCACAAGTGGCTGTTGAGCGTCTCGCAGCTTGAGGAGCAGCGTGGCCTTGCCGAAGCGATGAACCGCAGGCGCGAGACGGCGGAGGCCCAGCTGAAACTACTTGGAGACGAAGTGCAGCGGTTGGAAGCGCTCTACAAGCGCCCCTCGGTTCGTGAGGCCCGTGTGGGGGTTATCCACGAGCCGTTCGTGACCTCTCCGGCTCTAGCGACGCTCAAGCCAAAATCTGAACTCGATTGGTTGGGTTCGATTGCGCGTGGGTGTGAAGCGTCAGGGATCGTCTTCCCGAAGCGACTGTTGTTCGCATTCCATACCGCGCTTAAGACGGCGGAGTGGTCGCCTCTCGCAGTTCTCGCAGGAGTGAGCGGCACCGGTAAGTCAGAGCTTCCGCGCTTGTACTCGCGATTCGGTGGCATCAACTTCCTCGCGGTGCCCGTGCAGCCGAACTGGGACAGTCCTCAATCGGTTTTTGGCTTCTTCAACTCAGTCGACAATAAGTTCAATGCGACACCACTTCTCCGGCTCCTCGCCCAGTCTTCACGCGAAGCGAGTAACAACAAGGGCCTGAAGGACCAGCTTTCTCTTGTCCTACTCGACGAGATGAATCTCGCACACGTTGAGCTTTACTTCAGCGACATGCTCAGCAAGCTTGAGCAGCGACGTGGTGATTCACGTCTGCAGAACCTGGAAATCGATCTTGGCGCTGGCATGGAAAAAGAGCTCATTCCGCTGGTACCCAACGTGCTCTGGTGTGGCACGATGAACGAAGATGAGACCACGAAGTCCCTCTCCGACAAGGTGGTGGACCGCGGGAACGTGCTGGTTTTCCCACGGCCCGAGAAACTGAATCGACGGCCCTCGCCGCGGCTCGCGCCGCCATCTGATCCACTTCCCTGGGCGGTCTGGGACAGCTGGTTGCAGAAGTCAAGCCAGCTCTCGGAGGGATCCGTTGATCGGTACAGATCCGTGCTTGAGGACATGAACCGGCATCTCGAGCAAGTCGGCCGGGCGATCGGGCATCGCGTTTGGCAGTCGGTGGAGTCTTACATGGCAAACCACCCGCTTGTCTTGAATGCGCGAAGCCAGGGCGATTCGGCGGAGTTGGATCGAGCGGAGCGCGAGGCATTCGAGGATCAGTTGGTTCAAAAGGTGATGCCCAAGCTTCGCGGAATTGAGACGCGTGGTGAGGCACGGCGCCGCTGCCTTGATCCGATCCGAGGGCTGATTGCAGAACACGGTCCGAGTCTGTCGGCAGACTTCGAACTCGCTCTTTCAAGCGGCTTCGACACGTTCGCGTGGCGGAGCGCGAAGTACCTCTCCGTTGGCGAGGCTTGACCATGTCCGAGTTGGATCGCACCAATCCGCCATCTCGGGAATCGCAACCAGACTTCCCTGAGTTCGAGGCCGTGCATCGGCGTGACCCGCGGCGCGCATCTGCTGAGGCATTCCAGCATGTTTTCGGCTTCGCCGGCGAGTTCGATCCTCACGTCGGATCCCCGCTTTCGATGTCGTTGGAGCAGGGAATGTCCAGGGTTCGAGTTGCCATCAGATCGGGGAATAGACCCCTTCCATTCGATCGGCTGCAGCATGTCGTCGATTTCGTATTGCCCTCATTGCGTGAGGTTCTTGAACGGCCACGCCAGAAGATCCAACGTGAACATGTCTTGCAGCCGATTCACCGCGTTCGCGAAATGGATGCCAAGTGCATGGATTGGCTTGGCCGCCAGCCAGGTCGGAACGTCAGGGAAAAGCTTGCGGGTCGGACCGGCGCGCTTGGTGTACAGCGTGAGTTCTCGCCTGAGACCGAAGAGAACAGGCTAGTGGCAAAGGTGATTCGAATCCTAGACCCGTTGCTGGAAGCGCGGATCGCAGAGATCGATCGTGGCGACTTCGACTTTCGTGATGCAGGCCTCGAGTTCCGCCTCCGTGAGTGTTCGCAGCTCTGCCGACGGGCAATTCGCCACTCGGTGTTCGGTGAGATTGATTTCCGCGCACCGGTGCGGCCAAACAATGTGCTTCTTGGCGACCGCAGGTACTCCCGGATCTGGCGGGCCTGGCGTTGGCT
>JAIYCA010000240.1 GCA_027488265.1 Planctomycetaceae bacterium | reverse complement strand
GATGTGCCGTGCGTGATGTGCCGTGCGTGATGTGCCGTGCGTGATGTGCCGTACGTACGTGACGTGCCGCAACGGAGTTACTTGCGCCCGTACCGACGGATCGCGTCGAGCACTTGGCCGTGCACGACAAACGGGCGTCGCACCATCTCCCAATACGCGTCGAACGTACTGCGACCCGCCGTCGCAAACCCAATCGTGCCGAGCCCGAAAATTCGCTCGCGCAAACTCTGCACCACCACTGTGTTCTGGATTCGTACGAGTGGCGCTTCGTACAACGCTGTTCGCAAGATGCCGCGTCGCGCGATGACACGTCGATCCGTGAGCACGAAGACATGCATCGACCAATCAAGCCACGCCCATGCGAGTCGCGCGACCGCAACGATCACGCCGACCGAAATCCCCGCCGCTTCACTCCAATTCGACCACGCGTACGTTGAGGCCCACGCGAGTGTCGCCGCAATGATTGCGCTCGCGCCAAGCGTTCCAAGCGAGGAGAGCGGGATGTACAACAGGCTCGGCCGCAGCACGAGAAGAACGATTTCATCGGGCGAAAGTGCACTTTGAACCGCCGCAGGTACGAGCGGCGCCTGCACTGCGGGAGTCGCCGTCGCCGACTGCGCGGTCGAGTTCGGCGTACGCGTCACCGCGCCTCCCGACGAAGCGTGCCGACATAGGGCAGATTGCGATAGAGGTCGTCGTAATCAAGGCCGTAGCCAACCACGAACTCGTTGCCGATATCAAAACCGACATATTCACACGGCGTCGAGAGTGCGCTCTCGATTTTCTTCCGAAGCAACACGCACGCGCGCACACTTGCCGCGCCGCGCGATTCGAATTCGCTTCGCAAAAGTCGCAGCGTTCCGCCAGAGTCGAGAATGTCGTCGACGATCAAAACGTGATGACCTTCGAGATGCTTCGGAAGCGCGCCCACAATCGCGCTTCCGCGCGTCGCAGTTGCTTTGCCGCCGTAACTCGACACCGTCGTGAGTTGGATGCGCATGCGTCGCTGCGGCAGCGCGCGCACCAAGTCTGCTGCAAACAGCAGGCTTCCCGTCATCACAGGCACAACCGTCAAACGACCGTCGGCATGTGCGTAGTCTTCGCCGAGCGTCTGCGCGAGTGCTCGCACGCGCTCGGCAATCGCCGCCGCTGGTACCAGTACGCGCTCGATGTCGTCGTGAAGACGCGCATGCGCGCCCGTTGCGGCGTCATGCATCACTGGATCGTGCGCGCTGCCAACTGCGTGTCGATTGGTCGATCCCATCGAATGAACCTCAGAGAACGTGAGAAAAACGGCTGATGCACATGTCTGCCGCGACCGCGCAACCGCGAGCGCCGCAGCGCGTTTTCACGCGTACACCTTCATCCTTGCAACCTCATCCTTGCAACCTCATCCTTGCAACTTTTTGAGAATCGCCTCATTCACACTCTTCGCATCGACCTTGCCGCCCGAGAGTTTCATCACCGAGCCGACGATGCGGCCAATCGCGGCCATCTTGCCGGAGCGCACGTCATTGGCAGCGGCCTCGTTCGCGGCGATTGCAGCGTCGACCCACGCGTTGAGTTGACCTTCGTCGCGCACGACAACAAGGCCGAGTTTCTCAGCGATCGCTTTCACGTCGACGCCGCCAGCGGAGGCGCCGCTTTCTGCGAGCAAACCACCAATGAGTGGATCGACCGCCTGCGGTCCAATCGCGCCGGCTTCACGCAGCGCAAGAATCGATGCAACTTGCGTCGCACCCATACCGAGGGCTTCGAGTTCATGCAGTGCGATGCCGCGCTCATTTGCATGCTTCGCGATGGTATTGAGAAGCAACTTGCCAGTCGCGTAGCCGGCATCTTTCGCACTCTTCGCGCCACCTGATTTCTCAAGCGCCGCAACGCAGCGCTCGAAGTAAAAGCATGTATCGCGCTCGGACACGATGTTGAGCGCATCGATCTCGCTCAAACCGTATGACGCGACATATCGTGCGCGGCGCGCGAGCGGAAGTTCAGGAACGCGTGTCGTCACTTCGGCAAGCCACACGTCGCTCACTTCGACTGGCACGAGATCTGGCTCAGGGAAATATCGGTAATCGTGCGCGTCTTCTTTCTCGCGCTGCAAAAGTGTGCGCAGGTTGACGTCATCCCAACCGCGCGTCGACTTCATGCCACGGCCCATTTCGCGGCCAGTTTCGCGCCACTCTTCGATCTGTCGCTTCGCTTCAAACTCAATCGCGCCTTTCACAGCGCGGAAACTGTTGAGATTCTTCACTTCGACAATCGGCGTCTTCACCGTGACGCCGCCTTCAAGCTCGAGAATCATGTTGATATTCGGCTCGAAGCGCATGTGGCCCTTCTGCATGATGCCTTCGGTCACGCCGAGGAATCGACAGATGTTGCGCAGTTCTTCGGCGAAGGTCACGACATCTTCAGCGCAGTCGAAGTCGGGCGCGGTGACCACTTCAAGAAGCGGCGTGCCTGCACGATTCAAGTCGACGAGCGAGCCCGCATAGTGGTGGCCGCCGGGCAACTCATGGCCGAGTTTTCCTGTGTCTTCTTCGAGGTGCGCGCGGATGATTCCAATCGCGCGCGTGCCGCCCGCCGCAACAGGAATCACCACGCTGCCATCGTGGCAAAGCGGCAAGTCGTACTGCGAAATCTGGTAGCCCTTCGGAAGATCGGGGTAGTAGTAGTTCTTGCGATCCCACTTGGAGTATCGCGCAATCGAGCAACCGAGCGCGAGACCCACCATCATCGACATTTCGACGGCGGCTTTGTTCATCACCGGAAGCGCACCGGGTAGCGCACACACCACAGGATCGATGAGCGTGTTGGGATCTTCATCGAAGTGCGACGGATGCGCCGCGTTCGGCACCCGCGTGAACATCTTGGTGCGCGTCGCGAGTTCGATGTGAATCTCAAGCCCGATTTTGAGTTGGGCAGAGAGGATCTTTGCGGTCTTCGGATCGACAGTGGTCGCCGTGGATTGGGACATAGGTCGAGATAGTAGTGGCGAAACCCGCCATAATGCGCGCATGACCGCCCCGCTTCTCGTTGCAACCGCCGCGTTCGCCGCTGCCGAACTCTCGCCCAAGGTGCCGTTTGCAAAACCCGACGCGGCGTTGGTCGCGGTCCTTTCGGGTGTCGAACAACCGTGTGAACTTGTGTTGCTTGATCGCGACGCGAAGGAACTCGCGCGCGCCACGGCGAACTCGGGCGAAATCGATCTCGCGACCATTTTCCCCGCGATTCGCTCGGTCGACCGCGCAGTTCGCGTGCAAACAATCGTCGGCGGAACACCTGAAGGCGCACCGCTCCTCGTCGTGCCACTCATTTCGCGGCCCACGATTCGCACCGCGCAAGACACACGCCCCGACGGCACCACGAAGTACACGCGCGTGATGGGTTGGGGCGATCGACCGATCGACCCGACCGACGAGCGTCAGGCGCAACTCGCGACAACATGGACCAAGGGCGACCCCACGCCTCCTTCCGGATTTCGTCTCGAACGCGACCGCGACGTCGTTTTCGAAACAACCGCAGGACGCCTGCGATTTGCGATGTGTCCAGATGAAGCGCCGAATACTGCGCGCAATTTCGTCGATCTCGCCGCGAGCGGTTTTTACGACGGCACGATCGTGCATCGCATCGTCCCCGCCGACCGCAACGGACTTCCGTTTGTCATTCAAGGCGGCGATCCAACGGGCTCTGGTGACGGCGGGCCTGGCTACGACATCGCACTCGAGCCTTCGCGTCTTCCGCATGATTTCGGCGTGATTTCGATGGCGCGCAACGACTGGCCCGACAGCGCTGGAAGTCAGTGGTTCATCTGTCTTGGACGCGCCGCGACCGCGCGACTCGACGGGCAATACTGCGCGTTTGGGTACGCCGTCGAAGGCACCGACGCTATTCTCAAGACGGCGGCGGGCGAGCTCGCGGATCCAGCCACAGGCCGACCGAAGTCGCCCGAAACGGTGACGCGCGCGTTCGTCGTTGATGCGCCCGCGTGGGCTCCTGGAAAGGGCCGCCCCGATGCACGCGTCGAGATTCCTGCACCACAACCAAAGCCTGTTGAGAGCGATCGATGAACGAGCGCGCGACCAACACGACGAATGCTTCAAGTGGCGCTTCAAGCCGCAGTTTTGACGGCGAATCAAGCACTCACGTGAATTTCGCTCCGCGTGGGCTTTGGAATCGCGGTTTCATTTCGCTCCTCTTCACGCAGTTCTTTGAAGCGGCGAGTGACAACATCATCAAAGGGGTCTTGACCTTCGCTGTCGCCGTCGGCGCGCCATGGGAAACAGTGTTTGGAAAGGGCGGAAACGGCCTCGTCGGCGTGGCGTTTACGTTGCCGTTTATCTTGCTCTCCGCGTTCGGCGGCCGCATCGCCGATCGCTCGTCGAAGTCGCGCATCACGATCATTCTGAAGACGATTTCGCTCGCGGTCGCAGCGCTCACCGCGTTTGAATTCGCGCGCGGTTCCGCGTGGGGCGCGCTCGCGGCGCTTGTCGCGTTCGCGATCGTCAGCGCGTTCTTTGGCCCTGTGAAATACGGCATGATTGCGGAGCTCGTCGCGCCCTCGCAGCTCGCGCGCGCGAACGGCATCGTGAACATGGCGACAAACGTCGCGGTGATTTGCGGCCTGCTGGTCGCGGGTGTCGTGGCGTTTGAGTGGAAGTCGGGATTCGTCGATGGCGTGCCGACAGGAACGAGCGCGTGGCTTCCTGGAATCGCGATGGCGATCGCCGTGGTGCTTGGCTTTCTCACCTGTCTGACGCTGCCGAAACTCAAGCCGCAGAATCCAAATCTTCCGGTCGATCTCAACCCGTTCTCGACGTACTTCTCAACGCTTCGCTTCATGGCGCAAGGACCACTCCTCGCCGTCGCGGCCGCGTGGACGTTCTTCTACTTCGTTGCCGCGGTCGTCTTGAGCATCCTCCCCGACTACTCGGCATTCCTGCGCGTGACCGACCAAGAGACGTCACTCCTGATGGCGGGCCTCGCGGTCTCGATCGGCATCGGTTGCGTTGTGGCGGCGTATCTCGATACGCCGACGCGGCGGCCGCTTTTTGTGCCGCTCGGTGCGGGGCTTCTCGCACTCGGCTTCACCGCACTTGGTGTCGCGCCGAATGAGTTTCTTCCGACGCTCTTACTCTTGAGCGCGACGGGCCTCGTCGCGGGCTTCTACATCATCCCGCTCCAATCGATGCTGCAGGCGCTCGCCCCCGACGACGCGCGCGGCCGCGTGCTTGGCACCGCGAACGGACTCTCGTTCGTCCTCGGCGCCGTTGGCAGCGGGCTCTTTTTCAGCCTCAAGCAACTCGAGATGCCGAGCAACCGGATCTTCGCCGTGCTTGGTGTCCTGTGCGCGGTCGTCGCGCTGATTGCCGTCCGTTGGCTTGTCCGACGCACGGCTGTGGTCGCAACCTGAACGGGCTGCGACTGGCCCTCTCGGGGGCTTGAGAGGAGGAGGAGACTGGAAGGACTGGCTGGTTTTGATGGGATTTGCGGGGGTTTCTCCCGCGGTCCACCCGAGAAGCGCCCATGATTTCCGTGTTTCCCCGCAGGTCGAGGCAAGGAGAAGCCGAAGTTCGCGTAGATTCTTGAGAACTCCCTCAATCGAGGGGTTTGCGGTCGTCGCAAGATGGCCGTTCGATGCAGCGCTCGTGACCAGACGGAACCAACGATCGGAGCCCATCATGTTGAGCCCGCTGACCAATTCTTCGCCGCGCGCTTTGCGCCTCGTCGGCGCTGTCGCGATGTGCGTCGCAGGCTGCATTGGCTTCGATGCGCCCGTCTGCGCGCAAGCGACTCCACCAAGCGTGCCGAAGGTCGCCCCCAAACCAAAGCCGACGCCAGCACCCACGCAAGCACCCACGCAAGCACCCACGCGAGCACCAGCGCAATCACCGGACCGCGCTCCAACCAAGCCGTCCGAAGACGAGAAGCCCGCGCCCGCATCACCGAATTCCGAAGAGCCCGCACCCGAGTCGACTCCGGGCCAGCGCGATCCTTCCGATCCGATCAATCCTGAGCAACCGGCACCCGATGCGCTGCCCGACGGCCGCGACCCAGGCCCGCCGATTTGGAAGGGCAACGACAACAAGCCAACCGGCACTCCAATGAAGCGCGCGCCTGGCGAGAAGCAACTCGCGCCGCCGAAGCCGCCGGATATGCGAAGCACACCGAACCGTCGGCAGCCAAGTGATCCGATCAAGGCGCCGAAGCCGCCGGGATTCGGCTCAACGCCCGGCAAGAACGAGCCAGGTCGACCCATCGAGGCACCCAAGCCGCCCGCGTTCCGCTCCACACCAGGGAAGAATGAGCCGGGCCGACCCATTTCGGCGCCAAAGCCGCCGTCGTTCCGCCAAAAGCCTGGCACAAAGCCAACGGAAGCAACACCGGCAAACCCGCCGCGTCCTCCGCTTCCAACTGGAAAGCCGACCACCACGCCACCTTCGTCGACGCCCCCGGCGACCAAGCCACCGACTGCGACTCCGCCCGCGACAAAGCCAACCTCGCCATCGCAGCCGCCGCTGTTTCGCTGATGTGAGCCACGCGAGGTGAGCCGTCAGGCCGCGTCGCGCGATTGAACTTCCGTAGAAGGGACACCCCTTTCATGGCTGAACTCACCGTTCGCACCGGCGTCGCCATGCTGATTGCTTTTGCCATCGTGGCACTTGGGCTTGGGTACTTCCTGTGGCCGTCCTCCGCGCCGGAGCCAACTGGGCGCGCGATGGGATTCGTCGATACGCCGGCTGAAAAGGAGCAACTCCAAGAAATGCTCCGCGAGGGCCGCGTGCGGCTGGTCAAGCCCGAAGAGATCGATGCGATGTTGACCGACGAGCAGCGGGCGTTGAACAAGCGTCGGTGAGTGTTCTGCTGGCGTCACCGCGCGATGTTTCTTTTGCGGGGAGCGACGTGCGAGAAGGCTGCGGGTGCCGGATGTCTGTTTATCGAGCAACGCGAGTCCACACCCACGCGAGCAAAGCGAGCCAAATCCCAACCAAAAACGAAACAGCCCCGCCTGAGCGGGGCTGAGTGGGTTGGGTCTGATGGTCCGCCGAAGGCCCGAAAGTCGCATCGGCGCCCGAGTGGCGAGGAGGCGAGACGAAGCCGTATCCGAAGTGATACGGCGAGATGAAGTCGACAAAGCCAGTCGGGATGCCGTGCGGCTTGAAGCCCGGCGGATCCGTCTGACCCAACCCAGGCCGCGGTGGGATTTGAACCCACGCGAGCAACGCGAGCCAAATCCCACCCGAAAAGCGAAACAGCCCCGCCTGAGCGGGGCTGAGTTTGAAGGCCGCGGTGGGATTTGAACCCACGAATCACGGATTTGCAATCCGTTCCCTTAGGCCACTTGGGTACGCGGCCAAGTGGTTGGGCATCATGGCAGCGAAACCGCTGTCCGTCAAACCTCACTCAAGACTTGGCTTGTGTGATCTCGACCGAACCACGCGACCGTATTCGTCCAACTTGCGGAATCCACGCGATCCCACCCTTGCCGGATCGCGCGACACCCCCGAAACTGCCGAAACACACTCCATGGAACTCGCGACAACCACCGCGCTTCTCACGCTTCTCTTGCATGCCCCCTTCGCGGGTCAAGCGGGACAAGTCGCCACGCCGACCGCGTCGCCGGTGGTTCCACCCGCGCAATCGAGTTCGCCAGTTCCCGCGACGGATCTCGGTGGTTATCGACTTCCGCTGCTGCGCGAGGGAAGCGTGCTTTCGCGCGTTGAAGGCGATCTCACGCAAGACCCCGACGAGAAACTCTGGCTCTTCCGGCCGACGAAACCCGAGTCCGGCGGCCTTCGACGTGAGTTCGTGCTCATGCCTTCGCCCACGCTCGAAGACATGTTGCAGACGATCCGTGTGTCCGCTGTTCCTGTCGAATTCGAAATGACCGGCCGCGTCTTCATCTATCGCGGTCGCAACTTCCTC
The DNA here is from genome assembly GCA_027488265.1 of Planctomycetaceae bacterium. Classification (GTDB taxonomy): domain Bacteria; phylum Planctomycetota; class Phycisphaerae; order Phycisphaerales; family SM1A02; genus QWPT01. The sequence continues at coordinate 6,626 of JAIYCA010000240.1, read as the reverse complement.
TTGCCCGAACTCGCGCCACCGATCGTGCGCTTTGATGCGCGCGCGGACGCGACTCCGCCTGCGAAAACCGAAACGCGGGTCGCGCCGAGCGGCGAGGCGAAATTTGTCCCACCCACCGGCAAGGCGAACGCTGGCGCGAGCGATGATGCTGCAGAAGACGCGGCCGTTGAAGACATCGAGAAGCGTTTGGAAGAGCGCATTGGTCGCGCACCGACACGACGTATCCCTGAGTCCCCGAGCGCTGCGAACGCCGAAGCGAAGCGAAACACGACGACCACCGCGTCGGCACCGGTCGCAAGCGGAGAGCGACTGACGCTCCGCCGCGGCCGACTCTTGCGCGATCCGCAAGCGGGATCATGGCGTTTCGTGCCCGAGCAATTCACTGGAAACGGCGACGGATCGATGGAGATTCTGCCTTGCCTGCTGCTCGAACAACTCGAGCGGGCAGCGCGCGAAAGCGACGCGCCACCCGTAACGCTCATGTCGGGCACGGTGCTCGCGTTTGAAGGACGAAACTTCCTGTTGCCGACGAGCTTCCGCCGCGCCCGCGAGGGGCGTGGATTGGGCGGCTGACGTTGGCTTCAGTGGCGAACGCGCGTTGAGCGTGAACGCCCGCGTTCCTCGCGCAGCGCATCGCTCCTCGCGCCGACGTCAACGCATCATCACGCCATCCATGCAGCGAGCAGCGCCGAGAGGTCCGCAGCGCCGACCGTGCCGTCGCCATCGATATCACCCACACCCGACGCGCCCCAATTCGAGAGCAGCAGCGAGAGATCGGCGGCGTCGATCGCGCCATCGCCGTTGAGGTCAGCAGGATTCGACGCAGGTGGCGGTCCGAGTGTGCCGTCGGCGTTCAAGCGTGCTCCAAAGACGTCGCTCGCGCCCGTTGTCGCCCCACCTTGCCAGAAGAGCAGCGAACCGTCATCCATGCCGTCGACGGCAAGCAGGCGGTACTTCACGCCGCTGTTCACTGCGACATCGATCGTCGAAGTGACGGCGCCCTTTGTGTTGAGAAGACCGCAGCGAATGTTGTCTTGCGTGGCGCTTGGCGAATCGTCGTAGTAACACGCGATGCCGCCGTTCACGCGCGCCGCAGTTGCCCACGTGCGCGAGTAGGTGGTCGCGAGAGGCGCGACCGCGATTCCGTTGTCGCCCCACTGACGCAGACCGCCATTGAAGCACTGACCGAAGACGCCGTAGATCGACGAGTTCGGCGTGTGCTGCGACCAGAAGACGTAGAGCCGACCGTCACCGCCGAGCACCATCGATGGCGAGACGCGCTCGGTGGTGGAAGTCGTGGTCACGGCGATGCCGCTTGTTCCGTATTGCACGGCGCCCGCAGCGTTCACGCGTTGCGCGAAGCACTGCAGCGGACTCGACGTGTACCACGTGAAGTACGCGCCACCAGCACCGTCGGGGATGAACGTTGGGAAGTTGCCGAACTGCAACGAACCCGTCGTGAAGACGCTCGTGCCAGCCGCAGCCCATGGCTTCGTGCCGTCAGCATTCACGCGATGCGCGCGCAAGATCTTCGCACCAGAGAACGTGACGTAGCGCACGCACGAGACAATGATCGCGCCCGCTTCCGAGGGCTTCAGATCAGCGCAGAACATGCTCGCGCCCGTTTCGTTGAGAAGAATTCCGAGCGGGAACGATGGGTTTCCATCGACATCAAGTCGTTGCACGCGCGTTGCTGAACCTTCGATGAACGCGACCCAGATGAAGCCGTCGTTGGCGACGGTCACGCGCCCGACGCTGCCCCCAGCCGCAAAGCTCACCGTCTTGCGCCAACGAATGGCGCCCTCGGGCGAAACCGATGTGCAGATGATCGAAGAACCAACCTCGTAGGCGACGTATGCGTTGCCGAGCGCGTCGCTCGCGAGGCCGTAGTCGGTGGTCGATGAGTTGGTGCGATCTTCGATGAGCAGATCGCCGGCCTTCCAGACCGCGTTGCCGTTCGCATCAAGCCGCGTGAGCCGCACGTCGTAGCCCGTTCCCGAGAAGTAGCTGAGGTAGGACCCTCCGTTCGGGGCCGACGCGTGTTTTGGTTGAACGTCGTCGCTCGTGGTCGCGCGGATCGCAAGCGGCGCGGATGCGTCGGTCGCGTATTGAGCGTGCGCGACGACGGGGAAGCCGATCGCGGCGAGGAGCGAGTAGGTCAGAACGCGGAGCGAGAAAGCACGCATCTCTGCAGGATGACCGAAGACGCGCTCCGCACAAACTCGGACCTCAAATTCGGTGCACATTCCCGAAGTCGGCGCACGTGCGCGGCGAGACCCACAAGACCGCGAAAGGGTTCGGCCGACACTTTTCGCGGAATTTGTCGGAATACAGGACAGACCGCGCAGCTTCCTTCGGACGCGCCAAGATTCTCCACCGTGAGGAAGGCGCTGCGCGAGTGTGGCACCCGACCACCCCGCCACACTGAATCGAAGAGGTCAAGGTGAGGTACTCCATGCGGCCTGAATCGAATCTCGAATCGGAATCACTCTCTGCCCCCATTGATTCCGCGCGAAGCCCTCGCCTGTGTACAGGGGACCAACGCTTCCTCACACAGACACTCCGTACGGGCTCGGGAGTGCGCGCGATGCTTGCCATCGCGACCACGCTCTGCCTCGCAACGACGCTGTCTGCCGCGCAGAAGGAAGCGTCGCCACGCATGCCAAGCCCGCCCGCGGGAGTGACTCCGCGCGCACCGATGCCACCTGCTTCGCCGATCGCGGCGCCGAAGACTGCACCAAGCGCGGCGCCGAGCGCAGCACCCAACGCCGCGCCGAGCATCAAGCCACGCGATGTGCCGAGCGTGAAGCCACGGGACATGCCAAGTGCTCCTACGGCGCGGCCTGCGACTCCCGCCGCGAAGCCTGTCGAGACTCCGCGCGCACCAACTGCCAAGCCGAACACGCCCACGGCGAAGCCGAACGGTCCCGTCGCGCGGCCTGCGACTCCTGTCGCGAAGCCCGTCGAGTCACCACGCACGCCAACTGCGAAGCCGAACATGCCCACGGCGAAGCCGGTCGGTCCCACCGCGCGGCCTGCGACTCCCACGGCGAAGCCTTCGACTCCCGCCGCGCGGCCTGCGACTCCTGTCGCGAAGCCCATCGAGACTCCGCGCGCACCAACTGCCAAGCCGAGCACCCCCGTCGCGAAGCCCTCTCTTCCGATTCGTGGCGACGATTCGCCGATCGCCAAGCCAGGCGTAACGCCTGCGCCCAAGCCGATCGCGAAACCGGTCGATCGACCTGCCGCGCCAACGTCACGTCCAAATCGCCCACAGTCCTCCGACCCGATCAAGCCCGCAGACACGCGCAAGCCGATCGAAACACCGCGCGGCGATGGCGTAAGCGGCAAGCGCCCCGAGGGCAAGGTTCCCGAGGGCAAAACTCCTGAAGGCAAGATTCCTGAAAGCAAGAGTCCTGAGATCAAGTCGCCCGAAGTCAGGTCGCCAGAAATCAAAGCACCAGAAATGAAGGCTCCAGAAATCAAGGCTCCAGAAATCAAGGCGCCGACAACCAAGACTCCTACCTCGAAGTCACCGCCACAATCCGCGCCTGATCTTGAAGTGGGCCAGAAGAAGCCACGCGGCGACGACGGCGGTTCAATCAAGCCGCGCCCCACAGGAGAGCCATTCGGAAAGCCCTCCGAAAAGCCCACCGAAAGGCCCTCCGAAAGGCCCACGGGAAATCCCGCAGGAGACCCATCGCTCGAAACCATCTCGGCAGATGCATCGCCACTCGCGCGCAAGCCCAAGCAGTTCACCGATGACACCGTCTACGGCGTGCCCGTCAACGGTGTTGCGACAGGCGCAACCGCGACAACCGGTGGACCACTCGTCTACAACGGAAGCGGGACGACGGTCGTCAACAACGGCAGCAACAACACGACGGTTGTTGAGAACACCGTCATCAACAACTACAACCAGTACATCAGCAACGTGTCGTACGCGAACGGTTGGAACTCGGGCGGTGCGTGGTCGAGTTGCGGCCCGTGCCCCGTATGGCAGCCGTACAACTGCTCTGATGGACTCTCCATCTCGCTCGGCTTCGGCTCCGGCGGCTTTAGTTTCGGCTTCTTCTACGGCTCGAGCTGCGCGCCACTCTGTTCGAGTTGGTGCAACCCGTGGTGGGACGGTTACGCGTCGTACTGGACGTGCAGCCCGTATTACGTTGGCGCAGGCTGCTTGCCCTGGCGCGCGCGCTGGGCTTCGTGTTGGAATCCGTACTGGAATGTGTGTTGGAGCAGCGGCTGGAACCCATGCTGGCCGTACAACGTCTGCGCGCCTGCATGGCCGGTGTACACGCCATGTTTCACGTATGCGCCCGTCGTTTGCGCAAGCGTGGTGACGGTGCCTGCAACGACGATCATCTACACACCGCCGGTTGTCGCTGCACCTGTGGTTGTCGCGCCCGCGCCGCTTCCAAACCCCGATGCACTTTGGACGTTCCTCGCAGAGGGCTACGACTTCGACGCAGAGAAGGGCTTCGTGGCGCTCAATGCTGCTGACCCTGCTGAGAGCGCGTGGACGTTCGGCATCGGGTTCGCACGGGCGTTCCAAGGTGAAGTCGCGCGTGCATCCGAGATGCTGCGCGAGGCAATGCGCACCGATCCATCGGGCGTGCTGCGCACGTCTGCGGATCCTCGCTTCGTCGCCCGACTCGAAGCGCTCGAACGATCGCTCTCACCCGCAGCGAACGGCGCGACGACGCAGGTCGATGCGCTGCTCATCATCGCTGCAAGCCAGGCCGCGCGCGGTGATCTCTCGGGTGCGTACTTCACAGCAACGACTGCGCGCGCCGAAGGCGATCGCTCGATGGGCACGGCCGCTCTCATCGCGTGGCTTGAAGGTGAACTTCGGCAGCGGATTTGAGGTGACTGGCGGAGCGTGTCACCCCGTCCACGCGCCGAGCATGCCCGCAAGATCGGCGCCATCAACCGCGCCACTACCGTCAAAATCGCCGCTGCCAGGCAGGCCCCAACGGCTCAAGAGCGTCGCGAGATCCGCGGCGTTGACCTTGAAGTCGTTGTTGAGGTCGTACGGATTCGGCGGGGCCGGCGTGAACACGATCGTGAGTTGCGGGCGAGCGGACTCGACCGTTGCTTCGTGGCTATCAAAGCGCTTCACCGACTGAAGCACTGTTTCGTTGCCAACCACGCACCAGCCAAAGTTCTGCGAAGGGTTGTTGACCCACAGCTGTACATCGGCGACGAGGCCGGCGGTTGATGTCCACGTGTAGAAACCCATCGCACCGACGTTGCGCGTCGCACTTGCCGTGGCAACGAATTCGCCACCAGGAGTCGCCCACGACTGCGTGGTGCCGTAGAAGCGATGGAGCCACGTCACATCATTCGTGGCGCTCGGTGCGCCACCGCCGCCGAAGGCTTGGCTTGCACCTTCGCCCCAGGACTTGGTGAATCGCTTCAACGAAATCGGGTACTGCGTCGTCAAACCGACCGCGGAGCAATTCATCTTCAACGACACACTTGTGATCGTCGAGCCCGGCGGGATCGTCGAAAGGTCGAAACGAATCGCGCCGCGTCGCAGCGTGCTTCCGCCGTTCACGCCCACTCTTCCCGCGAAGAAGTACGTCGCGAGTCCCGCGCTGAACGCTCCGCTCGGATCCTCAATCAACGTGTTGTCAGCAGACGATGTCAGCACCAACTGATCCGCCAACACGGATTGGGCCGGAACAAGCCCGAAACTCAGACTTGTCGCGAGTGCGACCGCAAGAAACTGCTGAGAGAAACTGATTCGCATACGCACGCTTCGTTTCTACCGTCGTGTCGGAGTCGGTGAGAGTTGAAATCGGAACAGCAAACTCGCTTCAACCCCACATGCTGAGCAGCATGGCCAGATCCTCGGCGCCAACGATGTTGTCACCGCTGAGGTCCGCCGTGCCGTCGGTGCCCCACTGGCTAAGCAGCGTTGCGAGGTCCGCCGCGTCCACCGAGCCGTTGCCGTCGAGATCCGCAGGATTCGACGAGCCTGTGATCGTCACCGACAGCGTCAACGACATCGAACGCGACGTCGCGCCGGGCAAATTCTCATCGCTGGTCGTGATCGTCACCGGTTGGTTGTACGTGCCTGGCGCGCGGCCCGTCGTATCGAACGAGAAGCGCAGATTGGTCGGCGCCGCGGCGACGTTTCCTTCGGTGACATCGATGGACGCGAACGGCAACGAGACCGAACTTGCGCCATCGACATCGAGGCGCGCCATCGCGGCGGTGTAGCCGCGGTTGTACACAGGAACTTGAATCTCTTGCACACCCGTGTTCGTGCCGAAGGTCGCGCCAGCAGTCGTCGTGGTGACGTTTGTCTTCGCGCTGAACGATGGATTCGATGGCACCAACACGGTGCCGGTGATGGACTTCACGATGGTGGCATTTTGCGCGCCTTCAACGGTGGTCGTCACGGTCGCAGTGCCGTTGAACGGACCAGCGCTTGCGGTATTCACCGTGAGATTCACCGTCGTTGATGCAGGCGCGAGCGCCCCAGTGATCGATTGTGAACCCGTCAAGCCCGTCGAACCAACGACATTCGCCGCGAGCGGCTCAACGCCGAGCGGATGCACGACGTTTGCGATGTTCGAAACCGCCACCGGCACGATCACACCGGTCGCGTTGCGAAT
>JAIYCA010000141.1 GCA_027488265.1 Planctomycetaceae bacterium | reverse complement strand
CCGACCGACGAGTTGCGTTCGCTTGCCCGATCGATCGCGCAGGCAGTTCGCGATGTCGTGCACGCGTTCGATCCATCTCGCCAGCGCTTTGATCGCGCTGTCGCTCTTGCCGCCGACCTCGCGCTTGCGAAGCTCGTGAACGCCCGCCGCAACGCTCGCGCTGCGGCGCGCCATCTCACCGCGATTGATGTGCGGATCCTCAATGAAGTCGCGCAGTGGCAGGGGATCGTCGATCCCTTTGCGCATCACGCGGCGAGTGTTGCAGCAGAGTTCACCGCGAAGGGCGCTCGTGCGGCGCAGGCAAAGTTGCTCGCCCGACGCTACGGTTGGTGCGGCTTCGCGCCAGCGACGATCGAGCGGCTGGCGCAGGAAGATCGCACGACGGTCGCTCTGATGTCGAAGCGGCTTCGCGACGCGGAGAACGCGTTCCGCGGGTGATGGGCGACCCGTGAAATGTTCGTTGCACCACAGCGAGCAAGTTGCGAAGCAGGTTGCGAGCGCCGCCAAATCGCGTCCTAGCACCAGAGCGAGCAAGTTGCGAAGCAGGTTGCGAGCGCTCAAACTTGCGAGCGCTCCTAAAACGAAACGCGGGTCGCGCATGAAGCGCGACCCGCGAAATGTTCTTAGCACCAGAGCGAGCAAGTTGCGAAGCAGGTTTCGAGCGCTCAAACACGCGAGCGCTCCAACAGACATCAACGCTTGCTGAACTGGAAGCGACGACGAGCGCCAGCTTGACCGTACTTCTTACGCTCGACCTTACGTGCGTCACGGGTGAGGAACGCGTGCTCGCGGAGGATCGCCTCGAGGGTCGAATCGAAGTTCAGGACCGCGCGGCCGAGGCCGAGGATGGTCGCGCCGCACTGGCCGGTGGTACCACCGCCGCAGGCGTTGACCTTGACGTCGACCTTGCCCTTGAGGCCGGTCTTGTCGAGGACCGCGAGGATGTTCTGCCTGTCACGCTCTTCCACGAAGAAGTCGGCAAACTCCTTGCCGTTGACTTCGATTGCACCGGTGCCGGTCTTCACGCGCACGCGGGCGACGGCCGTCTTGCGGCGGCCGGTTCCCCAGTACCAGCCCTTTTGATCGGGGCCGCGGAGGATGCGCGTGGAGGTAGAGGTCGTCGTCGTGGTCTCTTCGGTCATGGCGTAGTTCGCTGTTTGGAGCGCCTGTCGGCGTCAATGTGCTGCGTCAGATCAATCAGTTCGATTCAGTCTTGATGTTCGCGCTTGATGTTCGCGCTTGATGTTCGCGCGGCGTGACTTCAGTTCGCGCGGCGTGGAGCGCCTTGGAGGCGCGAGCCCTTCTGAAGCGCGGCCTTGGTCACGGGCACGGTGCCCATGTCGACCTTCGCGTCAAAGGCAACTGGCTCTTGCGAAGCGTGCGTGTGCGACGCGCCCGCGAAGACGCGAAGACGCGCCGAGAGCGAGCGACCGTAGCGGCCCTTCGGAACCATGCGAAGAATCGCCTCGCTCACGAGACGCGCCGGATTCGAGTCCATCTCTTGACGGTACGAGCGGATCTTGAGGCCACCTGGGTAGCCCGACCAACGGCGACGCGTCTTCTGATCGAGCTTGCTGCCCGAGAGGACGATCTTCGAAGCGTTGGTCACGATGACAGCGTCACCAGAGAGAACGCCGGGCGTGTATTCGGGGCGGTGCTTGCCCATGAGAACCGTCGCGACTTCCGTCGCGAGGTGGCCGAGCGTCTTGCCTTCGGCATCGACGTGGCGCCATACGGTCTTGATCTCACCGGGCTTTGCAATGTAGGTCTGACGGGGCATGTTCTGTCCAGAATTCACCCGCGGCGCGCAGCCGCGGAAGTGCAAGGTGTGCACGGATCGCCGTGCGGAGAATCGGCGAGGATACCAAGACCCCGAGGGGTGTCAAGATCACTACGCTCTCGACACACACCGATCTGAGCCGACATCGGAAGTGAAGCGCACCAGTTCCGGTGAATTCGCGTCCAATAACGGTAGTACACACCATGCCGAACAAGATCCTTCGCCTCTCCGTGACGTGGGCAACCATTCTCGCGATCGCCAGCCTCGTCATCGTGCTGCAACGTGTGCGCGGCGGACCGGATCCCGAGGGAATGACGGAGCCCGTTGATGATTCTGTTGTGCCTCTGGTGGAGCCGCTGCGGCTTGACGCGGAGTTGACGGCGAAACTCGTCGTCGCTGCGCGTGCGTGGGCACCGACGGTTTCCTCGGAACTTCTCATGACAAATGCGAAGCCACTCGAAGAAGGGAACTCGAGTGAGCGGCTCGCACACGCCATTCTCGTGGGTGCAGTCGAGGGCTGGTCGAAGGGTGCAGATGCCGCGCGCGGGGTGGAAGTCATCGAGAGTGATGACAGCGATGAGCGCGACGCGTACGAGGCAAACAGTGCATTGAAAGCTGACGTCGTAGGCGCGATGGAAGAACTCGCGACGTCGAATGGCGATTTCGCGGCGGTGAGCGATGAGACGCGCGAACGGATTGAAGCGGATCTCGGATTCTTCGGTCGCTTGCTTTCTGCCGACGGAGTTTCGGAAGCGAAGAGTGGATTTGCGGTGATGATTTTCGCAGGTGTGTGGTACTTGACGGTTTTCCTGCTTGGTCTTGTCGCGTTGATCGCGCTCGTTGGATTTGTGGGCACTGGAAAGTGGAAGCCCGCCTTGCAGCCGACGTCCGATGGACATGTCACGCTTGTGCTCGGCGAAACCTTCGCAGTTTGGATGGGGCTCTATCTCTTCCTCACCATCGGAGCCACGTTGATCGCGGCGTTCTTGCCTGAGAGTGCCGCGTCCACGGGAGGCCTTGTGCTTTCAATCGCTGCGATGGGTGGCTCGCTCGCAGTGCTCGCGTTCCCACGCTTGCGCGGGGTTTCCGCGACCGATCTTCGTGCTGCGATTGGGCTCAATACTGGCCGTGGCATCCTGCGTGAAGTTGGCGCTGGTGTGATGTGCTACGTCAGCGCTGTGCCGATTCTCGTCGCGGGTGGAATCATCTACTTCATCCTGAGTTTGATCGCGCAGGCGATCAGCGGTGAACAGGCGCCGCCGTCGCACCCGGCCGTCGAAATGCTCGGTGGCGCAGGTGCGATTGAAGTTGTGCTGCTGTTCACGCTCGCAAGTGTGATGGCACCGATCGTCGAAGAAATCGCGTTTCGCGGTTTCCTCTACGGGCACCTGCGTGGCTTCGTGATGCCGCACGCGCGGCTCGCTTCGGCGATGGTCGCTGCGGTTGTGTCGAGTGTGATTTTCGCTGCAATTCACCCGCAAGGACTGTTGTTTGTGCCGGCACTCGGTGGGCTCGCGGTTGGATTCTGTCTCTATCGAGAGATGCGCGGAAGTCTGATCGCACCGATGGTGGCGCATGGCATCAACAACGCGTTTACGCTCGCGCTCGGATTGATGTTGTTCTGAATCGAGCGGCAGAATCCGGCGCGATTCACGCCCGAGCGAGCGAGAGCGGGCACCTGAAGCGAAGCTTCAGCAGCCCGCCAGTCGCGAGCGCTTGAACGACGCGT
>JAIYCA010000216.1 GCA_027488265.1 Planctomycetaceae bacterium | reverse complement strand
GCGTCGATGAGCGCGAGGCACGCGATGAGCATGCCGATGGCGTCGGGCGTGCGCGCCGGCTCGCGGCGGAGGATCTGCGCGGCGCGGACGGCGACGAGCGCGAGGATGATCGCGACGACGATCGCAGCGCCCGGATTTCCGGCGGCGAGCGTGTCGCCGGCCCCGCGGCCGCGGTTGAGGAGCGCGACATGCGCCGTGAAGAACGCGGCGAGCAGCGCGAGCACGGCGCCGATCGGAACGAGGTTGCGGTATCCCGCGCGGAGATCGGCGCGCGTGCGCGCGACGCTGCGCCGCTCGACATCGGTGCTCCGGTGGCCGCATTCCGGGCACGACTCGAGGCTCTTCTCGACCATGAGGTGCCAGCACTTCGGGCAGGGCTGCGCGGCGGCGTCCGCGCGCGATGCGTCGGCGTCGCGCAGTGCGATTTCGTTGCGCGCAAGCAGCGAGAGCCCGAGCGTCCACGCCGCAAGGGCGATCGGCAGCGCGATCGCGCCGCGGCGGACGAGGAGCTCGAGGTCGCCGTTTGCGAAGGCGAGCATTGGGATGAGTGCGGCGAGCGCGCGGCAGAGCGCGAGAAGCAGCGTGCTCGCGACCGACTTCGTATGGAAGCGGTCGTAGATGACGATCGCGGCGAGGAGAAGCGCCGTCGCGCCGATCACGAGGGGAAGGCCAGTCGTGCACGCGAGTGCGATCGCCGCGCTGAGCAGTGCGAAGCCGACGATGAACGCGCTCGTGCGCGAAACGCGACCGCTCGGGATCGGGCGCGTGGGGCGCTCGCGCGCGTCGATCTCTGCGTCGAACGCGTCGTTGAGGATCATGCCGCCGACGTAGGCAAAGAGCGGCAGCGCGAGTGGCGCGAGGACACCGAGGGCGATCGCAGGTGACGAGAGTGGATCCTGCGGGCCGTCGGGACCGGCCGTACTGACGAAGCCGCCGAACCAAATCACCGTGCCGGCGCCTCCAGCTGTCTTCTCAAGAGCAAGTGCGCATGCACCAATCGTCGCGCCAGCGATCGCATTCGAAAGAACCGTCGGCAAATTCGAAATGCGCGCGAGCTCAAGCCATGCGCGAAATCGTGTGCGCAATCGTGCGACGCGTATCTGCGGATCAGTATTTGCCGCCGACGGTTGCGTCATCACCCGCGTACCTCGCCGACACCGTCACTCGCAGCATCGCCGTCATCGATCGTGTAGCCCGCGCGTTCGAGCGCAGCGCGCGTCCATGCAAGCTCTTTCGCGATTCCTGCGGCAAGATCGCGCTCACGGAGATGCGGTGGCAACACTGTCCACGCGTAGGTTTCGACTTCAAAAACTGGCGGATCCACTTTCGATGCTGCCGCAAGCGCACTCGGAATCTCTTTCGCGGTCGTTGAGAGTCGCGAGATGGCATCGAGATGCACAGGCACATGAAAGTGCGTGCGCCAGAATCCATCGGGCATCGCATCGAGCGCGAGGCCGAGATCCTCAAAGAAGCGCACTTCCCCAGAACCTGCGAGGACGCACGTCTGATGGAGATAACGCGACTCATCGAATTGCGCGAGTTCTGCGAGTTCCTTCGGTGCACCATGGCATGAGAGCGCAGCGCTCACTTGAATCTTGCCGACACGAATGGCATTGCGCGCGTAGAGCTCGAGCGCTTCATCTTGCTCTTCAAACATCACCGCGCTGTGACAAATGTCGTGACAAACGCCGAGATACGTACGCGTTGTTTCGCTACTGAAACACTGATCGAAAAGGCTCACAACATGTTCTGCGCGATCGAGCAAACAGCCGGGTTCAGGTTCGAGATCGATCGTTACGCGCACGCCGGTTCGATCTTCGATCTCACGCATGCGTTCTGCGATCCACTCGAGTTGCGAAGCCGCGAGGCCAACACTTGCACCACAACCTTCGTTTGTGAAATCACTACGCCACCCAATTGGAACCGTTGAGATGGATGCAGTTCGTGTTCCGGGCTCGACGAGTGCCGCGAGAATGCGTGCGAGGTCAAGCGTGAAAAGCGATCGATTCGGATCGGCCCAGTGCGGGTGGTACACGCGCGTCTTCACCGTTTCGCCGTGGAAGTCGCCGTAAGGGAATCCGTTGATCGTGCGCACCGCGAGGCCGCGCTCTTCAAGCCAGCCGCGGAATCGCACGATGCCCTCGTTCTCCGCGAGCAAGTCGTGTGCGCTTTGCGCAGAGAGCCACAGGCCGATTCCAAGCGTTTGCTGCGCGTTTCCCGATGTTTGACATGAGAGTTCGCGCACGCGCACCGCGTGCTGTTCCAGCATGGCCTTTGTCCGAGCGAGTGTTTCACCCGGGTGGACGTTTGTGCAGTAAGCGAGTTCGGCGATCGGTTTCATACGTGTTCGTGCAGTGCGCTCTTCTTCGGTGTTGCGTCTTCCATTGTGCCACGGTTCCTGCGACGATTGTGAACATGCGCATGTGCACCGCGTTCTTCATCGGTCTTTCTGCAGTGATCGGACTTGCTGGACTGGCCGCCTGGGCGCAGCCGTCTTCGCAATCGTCGGCGCAACGTGGTGAAGAGCCGTCAAAGAACTCGTCTGCGGATGCTCGATTGACGCGATGGAATGTCGCTGCCGAGACCTTCCTCGCGAGCCTCTCCGACGCTGAACGCGCGAAATCGCTGCGCGCTCTTGGCGATCCTGAACGCACGAAGTGGTACTTCGCGCGCGGCGAACGCGCTGGGCTTTTCTTGCGCGATATGGATGACAACACGCGGGCGGCGACACTCGCGCTTCTTGATCGCTTTCTCTCCGTCGCGGGTCGCGAACAGTGGCGCCTGATTCGCGTGGTCGAGGCGATCAATGCGCAGAACGAGAAGGACGCGGGCATCACGCCCCCGACCTATGGCGATGATCTGTACGCCGTGCACTTCTTCGGTTCTCCGCAAAGCGGCGCATGGGCATTCGAAATTGAAGGTCATCATTTCGTCTTGCACGCTGCGGTCGTCGACGGAGTCGCGACGGTGACGCCGATGTTCACGGGCTCGTTCCCCGCAGAAATCACGGAAGGCGCGGACAAAGGGAAGCGCCCGCTTGGTGCAGCGGTGGAGGTTGCGTTTGAACTTGCGCGTTCGTTGAACGACGAGCAGCGCACGAAGGCACGCATCATGGATCGCCCACCTGCTGATGTTCTGTGGGCCGTTGGCAGTGATGCAAAAGCGCCAGAAATGCAGGGCGTTTCACGCGCCGCTCTGACGGAAGCGCAGAAAGCGCTCGTCGACAAATTGCTTGCGACGCATGCCGCGCTGCTTGATGAGCAGGTTGCCGAAACACAGTTGCGGACGTGGCGTACGAAGCATGCGGGCGAACTGACGTTCGCGTTCGTCGGCGACACCGACCTCGCAAAGCCGCACTATTACCGCATCGCGACGCCGTGCTTTACCATCGAATATGACTCGACGAATGCGGATGCCTCGCACGTTCACTGCGTGTGGAGTGATCCTTCGAACAACTTCGGTGGCGACGCGCTGCGCGCGCATTTGCGGAAAGACCACGCAGCGCGACCGTGATATTGGCGGGTTTGTAGGGTTGGGCGCATATCGATGTGCTAGAGCGACCGAACAACCATCAAGCCAAGAAGTGTGACCAAAGTCGTTGCAAGTCCGACGCCGATCGCGTGCGGCAGTCGCAGGTAGTTGCGTGCCGCGGCGGTCATCCACAGTGCGGTCAAGACTCCTGAGGCGATGAGGAGCACCACGTGCGGATTCAAATGGTGCGGATCGAAATTGAATCTGTTCGGTGTGTTGAAGAGTTGAATCGAGAAGAAGTCGTAGTCGACTGGCGCAAATGGAAGGATCAGCGCGAGCGCGAAAATGGGCACCCAGAGTGCGCATGAATACAGGGAAATCCGTACGAAATGCCGGGTTTGAATGCGTGCGCGCCGAAGCGATGTGGGAAGTAGCAGTAGCGCGAATGGTGCGAGAGGCGGAATTGCGATCGCGGCAATGGTGGTTGCGGGCGACGCGCCATCGAGCAGGGGAACGAGCCGGGGGCTGATCCACGCATACGACGGCGCGCTCGACGTGCCGATACTTATGAAGAACTCGTCCCGCATCGGCTGTGCCGCGACCCGCACGAACACCATCGCGGTCTTGAGATAGACCATGACATCCGTCTGCGAGCGGTCGTTCGCTTCAATCTTGCGGAAGATGAAATCGCCACTAGCACGTGAAAGCGGTGCCATTGCGACGAGTGCCACGTCGGCAATCACCCGTTCACTGCCGAGACTCGCGTTTGCCCGAACTGCATCGACGTAACCGGACCAACCGTCCGTAACGCGGCGCGTTACGCCGGCGATATGCAGGACGGCCGCGACCATGACGACGAACGCGATGACGCCACGTCGCGAGATCGGCAACGCGAGTTCGATGCTCGACCAAAATCGAAATGGTCGCGCACACATGAGAAGCGTTGCAAGCGCGCGGCGAGGAAGCCACCAGCGTGTCATTCGCGCTTCAACAAACCATCGCGGCGCACATGCGTCTTCGCGAAGTTTGCCCCAATCGACGGTGAGTCCACACTCGCTGCAAACGCCCTGTTCTTCACCACGTGCCTCAGCGGCCTGAGCACTTCCTTCGAGCTCGTGGCCGCAGCGCGGACATTCGAGCCGACGCGATTTCGTCAGAGAAGTTGGTCGCTCGGATGCGGGCATCACGTGCGTCTACATCACCGTGCTGCGTCGACAAGTCGTTTCACGACTTCGAGCCCAGTTTCCGCAGCTTCCGTGCGCTCGGGATGCCATTGCACTCCGAGGTAGAAACGGCGCTTCGGGTCGAGCATGCCTTCGATCACGCCATCGTCCGAGTGCGCGATGATGTCGAAACTCTCCGCATCGGCGAGCGCTTGATGATGCCATGATCGCACGAGGCCCGATGAAAGCGGAGAGCCCTTGACGGCTTCGATCGGATGAATCGCATCGTTGCGGTGACGTTCACCGTCCGCGATCACGTCACCAAGATGTTGAATGAGCGTGCAGCCCCGATGCACGCCCATCAGTTGCATCCCAAGGCAAATACCGAGGACGGCTTTGTCCGGCCGCGCGTCGAGCGCGCGCAGCAGCGCAAACTCCGCATCCTGACGCTCCGCCGGCATGCACTCAGCCTTCGGATGCAGCGGAATACCGAAGCGTGAGACGTCAATGTCGTCACCGCCGGTGATGACGACGCCGTCGACGCGATCGAGCATCTCTTCGCGAAGCGCCGCGTTCGGTGGAAGCATGACGGGAATACCACCTGCAGCCGCGACCATATCGAGATACGTGCGCCGATTGCGCGCGTAGTCGCCAACGAGATCTGCGGTGATGCCGATAAGGGGCTTTGACATTGAGGATTGTCCATCGAAACTCTACCATTCTCAGTAATCGGCTACCGGTGCCGTCGCAGAAGTCCCGTCGCTTCCAGCTACTCTCGTTATGCGAGATCCAAACGATCTTCATCAGTATGAGTTTGCTGGGCGGCTCGCAGACGAGCGACCAGGCAGATTTCTACGGGTAGAACTGCTGCTGATGGTGGCCGACGGAAGCGCTGACTTGGAATCGCTTGTTCGTCGTAAAGGCGATGGACTGGAGGCCAGGATCGCCGAGATACCCGAGTTGGTCGGTGAGGAGGAAGTTGAGCGGTTCGCCAAGGCGAAGCGGCTGATCTCGGCGATGAGCGAGCGTTATCTCGCGCGGCAGATTGGCTCGACCGAGTATCGCGCTGCACGCGATGCCGCGCTCCAGAGCCTCGGTACGAGACCGCGCGAACTCTGTCTGCGGAAGCTTGACGCCATTCTTCCAAGGGATCCTACGAGGTCCCTTCCGCTCGCGCGACGAGTCGAGATCGTCGCCGAAGTTCTGCGCAAGGAGATTTCGGTTCTCAAGCGACAGAACGAGCAGCAGGAGGCCGCGGAGAGAGAACGTCTCGAACACTCGTATCGAAATGCAGCTAGGCGCGCGAAGCCTGTCGCAGTCGAGGCACTACCCCTACGGGCCTACGTCGCAGCGATGTTCTGCGTTCTTGGGATCGCAGTTGATGTCGGCGGAGTGATCCAAGCACCTTTTGGTGGGTCTCCCTCATCGAACCAAATTGTGGTCGCGATCGTGGTTGGAATCATCTCTGCATTGATTCGAGGACCACTGATCTCAGGAGTCGTCACAAGAAGTCCACAGTGGCGATCGCGAGCGGTTTTCACGCTCAGCGCGCTCGGGATAGTGACGGTCGTAAGTGCTCTCGTGATGGGCACACAGATGCAGAAGACCAGTGGAGAGATGGTTTGGATTGCAGTGGGGGTGTTCGCGGTCATCCGGCTGGGCTGGCTCGCCTTTTGGGCGGTGTATCTCGGAACCATGCGCATTCAACCCGAGCAAACCACACCGGCGTGAGATCAGTTTGACCAGACGGATCTACGCGATCCGGAATCTTCCCGACTGCGACAGGAACTTCATCGGATTGTCGAAGCTGACCTTGCGCACGCTCTCGAGCGTGTGGCCGCGGGCCTTCATCTCGATCTGCGCCTTCGGCACGGCGAGCGGATCGCTGTTGCCCCAGTCGCCAGCCGAGTTGATCCAGAGTCGCTCGGTGCCGTGCAGCTCGAAGATGTCGACCGCGCGCTGCGGCGTGCACTTGGTATCGGGATAGAGCGTCATGCCAGCCCAGAAGCCGCGATCAAGCACATGCCGCACCGTGTGTTCTTCGACGTGATCGATCAAGACGCGGCCTGGATCGAGTCGCGCGTGATTTCGGATCGCATCCATGATGAGCTTCGTGCCCTTAAGTTTGTCCTCAAGGTGCGGTGTGTGGACGAGCACCATGAGATCGTGCTCGGCTGCAAGCGCGAGGTGCGCGTCGAGGATCTCAAGTTCGTTGCGCGAGTTTTTGTTGAGCCCGATCTCGCCGATGCCGAGCACGTTTTCACACTTCAAAAACTGCGGGATGAGCGCGATGACTTCGCGCGCAAACACGGGGTCCTCTGCTTCTTTCGGATTGATGCAGAGCCATGTGTGATGACGAATGCCGTATTGCGCCGCGCGCTTCGGTTCGAAATCGGTGAGCTGGCGGAAGTAGTCGAAGAAGCCCGCGGGAGAACTGCGGTCGTAACCCGCCCAAAACGCGGGCTCGGTGATGGCGACGCATCCCGCAAGCGCCATGCGCTGGTAGTCGTCGGTGGTGCGGGAGACCATGTGGACATGGGGGTCGATGTACATGTCAGTTGTCTCCTTAGTTGATAGTCGTCGGAATCGCGAGCTCGCCACCAGAGCGACGAGCGGCCGAAGGCCGATTGGAGCGCGAAAAAGACGGGTCGATGTACATCAGCGGGCTCCGTGGCCGTTGGTTGCCGTGTTGGCGAGGTCGACCGCGCCCGTCGCGCCCTTCATCGGCGCTTTCGCGATCGGTTCCATCGAGTGGTCACTCAAGAGTTCGAGAACGCGACGCGCGCGGTCAGACTCTCCATCAAGCAAAACTGCGCAGCACGCTCGCAGTGCAGCCACGCGGAAGTCGTCCGCCCCTTCGCCCTGCGCCCGATCAAATCGATCGAGAAACGCGGCAATATCTAGCACCTTCGCGCGATGCTCGAGGAAATAGCGGTCCGCGACCGCACGCTTTGAGAGGGGTGGAGGCGTGGAGGGCATCTTCGCATGGTAAACTCCGCCCCGTGATCGAACGAACCGTCCGAGTCACTGATCTGCACGACGATTCTGGCCCCGCGCAGGACCTCGCTTACTGGCTTTCACAGCCATCGGCGAAGCGAATCGCGGAGGTTGAAAGGCTTCGGCGTGAGTACTACGGAATCCCTGCCGATGGAGCTTTCCCAAGACTTCAAAGAGTGGCTCGCGTGCTTGATCGACACGAAGACTGAATTCGTTGTGGTTGGCGGTTATGCGCTTGCTCACCACGGGTGTCCGCGATTTACGGGCGATATCGATGTGCTCGTGCGACCGACCTGTGAGAATGCGGTTCGAGTGCTTGATGCGCTGCGTCGCTTCGGATTCGGTTCGCTCGATATCAGCGCCACGGATCTCTCAACCGAGGGACGGGTTGTGCAACTCGGTTTCCCGCCACAGCGGATCGATATCCTCACTCGGATCGACGGGCTCGATTGGGATTCGGCGAGTCGAAATCCCTCGATCGATCGTTCCTTCGGCTTGGAGATTCCGTTTATCTCACGCGATGCGCTTCTCGCCAACAAGCGTGCATCGGGCAGATTAAAAGATCTTGCCGATGTCGCGGCGCTCGAAGGACGTTCTGGTCGAATCTCTGGCACGAGCGACTGATTTACGCCATCTCTGCGGCCGCACGGCGCACGAGATCGTGGTCGAGTTCGTGCACTTCGAAACCATGTCCGACGCCGCGCAACATGGTGACCGTGAGTTTGCCGCCGAGGTGCTCGCGGAACTCGTCCGCGCCTGCAAGCAGTGCTGCGTGATTGGCGAAGAGGGGATGTCGCATCGGAAGCCCGAGTGCGGCGATCACCGCGCGAATCCGCGCGAAATCAGCGTTGGAAAGCCAACCCTTCAAGTTTGAGTAGCGGCAGTCGAGAAGAAGTCCGAGTGCGACCGCGTCGCCGTGCGACACCGCGTGCGCACTCATCGCTTCCAAGCGATGCGCTGCCCAGTGGCCGAAATCAAGCGGCCGCGCTTCATTCGCTTCGAAGGGGTCGCCACCGTCGACGATGTGTCGAAGATGGAGTTCGGCGCTGCGACGAATCGCCGGACGCGCAGCGTTCATATCGCGCGCAGCGATAAGCACTGCATCACGCTCAAGCGTCGCGAAGTAGGCAGGGTCTTTGAGAAGCGCGATCTTCACGGCTTCGCTGAATCCTGCGCGAAACGCGGCGTCCGGCAGCGTCGCGAGGAGCGCGTCATCGCAAAGCACCGCATAAGGCACGGCAAATGCGCCGACGAAATTCTTCTTCCCGAAGCGATTCACACCGTTCTTGACGCCCATCGCGGCATCGTCTTGCGCGAGCGTCGTCGTAGGGAGGCGAACAAGGCGCACACCGCGATGCGCGGTTGCCGCGCCAAAGCCGACCGCGTCGAGCATCGCGCCACCGCCGATCGCGATGACGAAACTCTTGCGGCAAATCTTGTTTTGCTCAACGAGTTCAATCACGCGGTCGACGACGCGCATGTCTTGTTTCGCATCTTCGCCGCCGGTTACGACTTCGAAATGAGTGAGCGCTGGCATCGCGCTCGCGTGTGTCGCGAAGTACGCGCGCAGTTGCTGTTCAAGCGTTCGGTTCGCATCGGCAAATCCGCGGTCCACGAGCACGATCGCGCGGCGTGACGTGATGGCTGCGTCGGCCGCGAACAGATCGCGAAGCGCGGCATTCGCAGGATCCAACGCTCCGGACGTGAAACGCACGCGATGCGCGAATGCGAGTTGAACCGCACTATCAAGCACGAGATCACACGAGTTGTCGCGAGCGTACTCGCGTGCGGAATGAGGATTCGGTGAAGTCACGTCAGAAGACTTTCGGTAGATCGGAAGAGTAGTCATTCGCGCGTGCTTTCGGATGGTTCCAAATGTGAACCGCCCCGGCACGGAAGGATGCCGGGGCGGTTCGAACCTCGTTGCGTGGGGGGCACCGCACCGAGGCCCGCGTGCTAACGCAGCACGCGGAGATTGGTTCGATGGGTTCAGCGGCGGCGGCGCGGGGTGCGCGGTTCAGCGCTGTCTTCGGAGTTCGCGGAGTTTTCCGCGGTTTCGCTTGGTTTCACGAGCAAGAACCGCGCACGACCCTCACGCTCGACGAGCACCGGAATGGACGCACCCTCTCTCATGGCATCCAGTGCAGCGTTCGCCTCGTCGAGCGTGTGGGTATTGCGGTTGCCGATGCGGCGAATGACGTCGCCCGGCTCAATCCCTGCGGCGGATGCAGGGCCCTCTTCCTCGACGCGCTCTACTGCGAGTGCGCCTTCCTCCGCCGTGACACCGAGGCTGGCTGCATCGCTCGCGGAGAGCTCGGTCAATGTGAGGCCGAGTTGCTCGAGCGCAGTTGCAGATGGCTTCGCCTTGGGGGTCTTTGTCTTCACCTTCTCGTCGCTCTCGCGTTCAGCGAGCGTGGCGTTGAATTCTTCCATCTCGCCGCCGCGGAACGCGGTGATCGCGAGTTCGCTTCCGGGCGAACGATGACCGATGGTCGCGATCAGTTCGCCGGGTGTACGGATGTGCTTGCCACCAACTTCGGTGATGAGGTCGCCAGGTTCAAGACCGGCTTTCTGCGCGGGCGAGCCCGGCACAACCTGATTCACCACGACGCCGATCGCGCCATCCGCACCGAGGCTTGCAGCCATGTCGTCGTCGGCAGGTTGCACGGAGATTCCGAGCCAACCCCGTGCGACGCGGCCGTCTGCGATGATCGCGTCCACGACGCGCTTCGCCACGGCACTCGGCACCGAGAATCCGATGCCGTCGTTGCCGCCGCCCTTCGACGAGATGCAACTGTTGATGCCGATGATTTCGCCGTCGAGATTTGCAAGCGGTCCACCGGAGTTACCAGGGTTGATCGCAGCATCGGTTTGAATGTAGTTCTCGAAGGTCGCGAGGCCGACGTCGCTGCGGCTCTTCGCGCTCACGATGCCTGCAGTCACGGTTTGTTCGAGTCCGAACGGCGCACCAATCGCAACGACCCAGTCGCCGATGTCGAGTTCTTCGCTGTTGCCGAATTGCGCTGGCACGAGGCCGGTGGCGTTCGTCTTGAGAACGGCAATGTCGGTGCCTGGATCAAGGCCGACGATTTCAGCTTTCTCCGTGCGGCCATTCTGGAAGACGATCTCGATTTCATCAGCGTCGGCGACGACGTGATTGGCGGTCACGATGTATCCATCGGCCGAGATCACAGCGCCAGTACCGGTGCCGCGTGCAGGACCTTGCTTCGGGGCCTGCATATTCGGCGGAAGTTGGAAGCCTGGCGGCATCATTCCTGGAGGCATCATTCCGGGCGGCATCGCGCCCATCGCTTGACCTTGTTCCGACTTCGCGTTCGAGACGGTGTTGATGGTCACGACGCTCGGTGAGAGCGTCTTTGCCGCACCGCGGAAGGCGCGCGAAAGGCTTCGCGCTTCGCCCTTCGCACTCTCAGCGCGTGCATCAACCGAAGTCGCGGTGGTTGCAGTGGTCGTCGCAGCGCGAGCAACGCCTTCCGTCGCCGGACTGAACGCGGCGAGCGGCGCACAGAGGAAGAGTGCACTCGTCGCAGCGATCGCAGAGCGGTTCGCGATGCGCATCGAAAGCGACTGTGCATTCTGCTGACGTTGCGGGCGGCGTTCGTGGACGCCAGAAGTGAGGCTTGCGTTGTTGTGTGCGTTCTTCATGGTGACCTTCCGTTTCTGCGTGATTTCGAAGGGACATCGCACGCACCCCGTGCGGTTGTGAGTCCCGAATCGCTTGTGGTTTCCTCGCCCGCAGTTCCGGACCTCCGTCGGACGGACGGAGCGGCGCGCGCTTGGCAACAGTGATTACGCCCGCGGTTCAGGCGGGTTCGAAAATCGTGAAAAACGCTTGACGACGGCGTTTTGCAGTGGGAACGCGGGATTTACGCGGTCACCGCTGCGGCGGTCAAACCTTGGCGTGATTCGCGCCACAGCGAGCAAGTTGCGAAGCAGGCTGCGAGCGCCCCATCACGCGACGTATCTCAGCCCGCTGCGATTCACTCGCAGCGAGGCTGGCCAGAGCGAGCAAGTTGCGAAGCAGGTGGCGAGCGCCCCATCACGCGATGCATCTCGGCCCCCGAGGATTCACTCCGAGGGGAGCCGACGAAAGCGAGCGAAAGCGGGCCCCTGAAGCGAAGCTTCAGCAGCCCGCGAGTCGCGAGCGCTCAAATTCAGTACGCCTTCGAAAAGATCGCGCGGCGCGCAGTTGGCTTGCCCGTGAAGATGCACGTTCCCGGTTCATCCGCGCCTTCGAGCGGAATGCAGCGGCACGTCACGGCGAACTTCGCCTTGAGTTCCTCTTCGACCTTTCGATCCGGCGCGTAGTGCACCAGTGCAAAGCCGCCCTTGACCGCACCGCCACCGGACTCATTCGCCTCGGCCTCGTTGCGTGCACCAAAGAACGCTTCGAACTCCGCGCGTGAATCAATGCGCTGGGTGTTCTGCTCACGATGCGCCTTCGCGCGCGCGAACAGCGTGCCTTGAATGTCTTCGAGTACCGAGTAAATCGTCGCGACAAATTCGTCGCGCTTCACGCTCGTCTTCTCCTTGTGGCCGCGATCGCGACGCGCCATGAAGACCGAATCTTGCTCCATGTCGCGCGGGCCAACTTCAACGCGCACAGGAATGCCCTTCTTGATCCACTGCCAGGTCTTGTCGCCGCCGCGAATATCACGATTGTCGACTTCGACTTCGATGGTGCGGCCGAAGTACGGAATCTTGCGCAAATCTGCAGCGAGTTTGTTGCAGTAATCAAGCACCGCTTGCGCGGTTTCCGGCTTGTGCGTCACGGGAATGATCACGATGTGTGACGGCGCCAAGCGTGGCGGAAGCACCATGCCGTCGTCATCCGCGTGGGTCATGATCATGCCGCCGATGAGACGCGTCGACACGCCCCACGACGTCGTCCATGCGTACGAGATCTTGCCTTCTGCGTCGCTGAACTTGATTTCACTTGCGTGCGCGAAGTTCTGCCCGAGGAAGTGCGACGTACCT
>JAIYCA010000214.1 GCA_027488265.1 Planctomycetaceae bacterium | reverse complement strand
CGATACCTGCAACGAGCGCATCCTTCTGATCGCCGTCCATGCCGGCGGCGTCAACCGCGACAGCACCGTTCGACGACTTCGCGAAGAGCTGACCGATTTCCGTCGCGTCTTCCGACGCGCTGATCGAGAGGTTCGAGATGGCGACATAGGCCGAGCTACCCGCGGCGATTGCGCCGAGTTGGGTGGCGTTCATTCCAGCAGCGTCGACGTTGACGACCGACGGAGCAACGATGCGCGCAACGAGCGCGGCGTACGAGGCGGCGTCGGTGAACGAGTCCTTCGTGATGAGGAGGTTGCCGTAGAGCTTTGCAGTCGTCGAGAGCGCGAGGGCCGCGTTGAGCGAAGCGATTTCGCTTGCACCCGTGTTCGCCACGAGCACTTGCGCGCCGATGAACGACATCGACTCGATGCCGGACACCGAGTCATTTCCGCTCGTCGTCGAGGAAACAGTGAAGGTCGTGCCTGGAGCGCCGAAGGTCACGCTGCCGAAGTTGACTGCGAAGTCCGCAGTGTCGGAGCCGTTGCCACCGACGATCGAATCGTTTCCGGAGCCGAGGGCGAGAGCGTCATTGCCAGCGAGACCGTCGACCGAAATGTTCGCCGAGATGTTGCCAGCGGCGAACGTGTCATTGCCAGCCGTGCAGAGGACCGCGACGGTGCCCGCACCCGAAACCGTGCAACCGGTGCCTTGCGACGCGTTGATCGAGAGAGTCTTGGCTGCGCCGATCGAGCCATTAAACGAGAAACCCGCGGTCGTGAGGCCGCGGAAGTTTGTATCCGACGAGAGGGTGGCGTTCGCAATCGTGATCGAGCCAGCGCCCGTCAGCGAACGATTGTCGCCTTGCGCTGCCGTGAGGGTCAGCGTTGCGCCGCTCGAAACCGAACCTGGGATGTTGAGGAGCGACGAGATGAGCGTGAAGTTCGCGTTCGCGGCAACGTTGCCTGCGATGTTCGTCGTACCTGCGCCACCGATCGTGAGGCCGCTGGCCTGCGCTGCGGTGAGCGTGAGGCCTTGACCTGCAGCCACCGAGAACGAGCCCGTGGTCGAGTCGACATCGAGCGACGGGGCGAGCGAGGTGAGCGAGGTGTTCGCATTCACAGCGCCGCCAGCGATCAGCACGCGACCCGAACCGAGGACTTCAAGGCCGTTCGCTTGCGCAGCGGTGAGCGTGAAGTCAGTGCTCGAGGCCACGCTGATTTCAGCAGGGAGCAGTGCGTTCGCGATGTTTGCGAAGCTGGTGTTCGAAGCGATCGAAAAGCCGTTGATGTCAACCGCGCCAGGGCCAGCGATCGTCTTGTTCGCGGCTTGCGCGATCGAGAGGACGACCGTTGCACCCGAGTCGACCGAGGAGTTCGCGAAGGCAAGCGTGACGCCAGCCGCGCGAGTTTCGAGGTTGTGCGAGCCCATCGCGCCATCAACGGTCAGCGTGCCGCCACCGTTGAAGGAGAGGCTGCCGAGCTGGTTGCCGCGAACGGCGAGGCTGCTCGAGGCGCCCGAGATCGAGAAGGGCGAAGGAACCGTCAGGTTGATCGAGGAAGCGATACCGCGGAGGTCCGAGGCCCCCGAAAGCGTCGCAGAGTGGATTGTGAGTGCGCCAGTACCGGAGACCGTCTGTCCGGTGACTTCATGCGCCGCAACCGAGATCGTCTTGTCGGATGCGAGGTTGGTGAGCGTGTCGACCTTCGCGAAAAACTCGTCCGTCACGAGAATTTGCGCGTTCGACATCGCTGCAGCGTTCACTGAGACGTTCGCGCCGGAGCAAATGCGCGAAAACAGCGAACTGAGGTTCAATTCGAGGTTTGACGCCGTGAGCGCGACGTTGCCCGAGATGCCGTTCAGTGCCACGTAGCCAGCTTGCGAACCGATGTAATTCAGTTGCGTACCCGACATACCCGTCGCATCGACGGTGATCTCCACGCCCTCGTCGACGGCGCGAGCAACAGCGGCATTCACGTAATTCGTGAAAGTGACGCCGCTCGGCTGACCAGCGAGCGAGATGTGGTTGCTTGTGGTGACGCAGTTTTGTGCGTCGGCCTGCGCAGAGACGGCGGCAGCAGCCGCAATCGATGGCAGAACCATTCGAACAAGCTTGTGGAACGTGCGTGACAGTGCATTTTTCATACGAAACCTCGGAAACTCGACTCACTCGAGACTGAAAGGGCGCGCTGTCGGTGACGGACCGACAGAGAGACTCGAAAACGCCCAGCGAACTGAAATGAGTCACAACCGCTAGAGACGATTCAGCGGCGAGCGGAACATCGGCCGAATTCGTCGTTTCGCAAATCGGATTGCACAAACAGATGCAAATACACATTATTGAACACTAGTTACTGTCCAATAATGCAATAGCGCATAACTGTGTTTCCATTTGGTAAAGTCCATATAATCTGCTTTTTCAGCCAAAAAGAGATGAAAGTGACCGAGAACTACTCTTCCGAACTGGTAACCGTCGCAGCTGTGGCTGATAAATGTTGGCGGCTCGGTTTGTTCAATCTCCGTGATTCGCTTTATGACAGCAGCGCTGCGTGAGATTCACAACTTCCATGCAGCCTGCCCCTTGCAACCCTCTGGCATCGCGTCATAGTTCCCTGCGTCGAGTTCAACGCGTGTCGTTTCGCGATGAACTGCGGCGGTAGAGAAAGGCCACGCAGGCTTCAGTTCCGAGGCGTCTCCTCGGTGCCTGACACGTGCGTGGAGGGGAGCTCAAAATGAAGATGCGAATCGGCCCACGGGCCAAAGGTCTTTTGCACTGCTGCACTGTTGCGATGTCGCTCCAGTTTGTGGTTGCCTGCCCTGCCCTCGCCGCGGCATCGCCGCTGGTGTCCGCAACACTTCACGCACATTCGGCCGATGAATACGTGCCGGTGGTACTTGTCCGTGACATGCCTTTGCTCGAACGTGCGCTTCAGTTGGATGAAGGACAGCGCTCGATCTTGATGGCGTTGTCGACGGAATTGTCCGCGAGCGCGCCAAGCCGCGAGTCGTCCATCGCTTTCCTCGAGTCGCTTCGCGCGATTCTGACCGACGAGCAAATGGCGCTCATTCCAGACGCGCTTCGTGAACTTCGTCGCGAGCGCATGCAAACCGCCGCCGGCATTGGCGGCGAGCGCGTCGATGTCGGAATGGTTGCCGAACGTCATCTTCGCGGCATCACCTCCGAAGCGACGACTCAGATCATTCAGCGCTACTGGCGCGAACTCGACTTACTCCTCGCGGCCCGCGATTCCGCCGAGCCGCTGACCTCGGCAAACGCCGACCGCGATTCGAGCCGCGTTCGCCGATCGGAACAGCCCTCAGCGGACCGAGAGACTCGTGGTGCTGCGACCTCCGGAACAAGCGAGGTGCTGCGCACACGTGTTCTGATCCGCGAACTCAATGACAACGCCATCGCTGAACTCACGGCTGCCATGCCTGAAGCGCTGGCGAAGGACTTCGAGTTGAATGCACTTGCTGAGGGATATCCGAACGCCTTCGTGCCCTCCGGCACCCTCGAGCAGCTCAAGGCGATCGCCGCGGAGCACCCCTCCCCTGCCCTCGTCTCTTTACGAGATGAAGCCGCGCGGAAGTTGGACGAGCTTCGAACCGCCGCGGTGAAGGCAATCCGCAAGCGTGATGCGGCACCGCTTGACGGCGGAACCGCCCAAGAGGACGCAGACCAACAGATCGCCAAGTGCGAGCGCGCGTACGCCGACTTTGAGAACTGGCTCCTCGCTCAAATCACGGAGACCGAGTCTCCGGAGCAGTTGGCGAAGACCGCCTCGGGGCGGGCGCTGCTCGATCGTGCCAAGGTGGCCGAGCTCTCGAGCGGACACAACTGGGATGACCAACAAGCGACTGTGAGTCG
>JAIYCA010000140.1 GCA_027488265.1 Planctomycetaceae bacterium | reverse complement strand
CGAGGTTTCTCGCGAGGTTTCTCGCGGGGTTTCTCGCGAGGTTTCTCGCGGGGTTTCTCGCGAGGTTGCTCGTCGAGGTCGCTGATTCATCCGTACGCGCAACTGTGCTCGCTGCTGCACTGGCTTCTGCGCTTGGTTCTGCACTCCCCTCGGCATTGCGGCGCGCGAGGTCGAACTCCCGAAGTCCCGCGTCTTCGAGCATGCCACCGAATGCACCTTCGAAAGGATCGCGCCTCGCGTCGATCATGGCAGATTCGTACACGACTCGACCGTCTACGCGCGTCGTGATCTCTTCCGCGTGGAACCCCGCCAGAATCGGCTGACGCCGCGCATCGAGCGAAACTGCGAGGAGCGTGGTCGGAGGAAAATCGCCTCTCGCACCAACCTCAATCGCCGTCACCCGCCATTGTGTGAGTGCCGCGAGCAATGGTCCAAAGTCAAAGCCCTGAATCCATCGAAGTCCGCGTGCCGCGACGAACAACTCTTCCGCACCACCGCGTGACCAGTGCCAACCGTTCGAGGTGAATGTTGGGATACCAGTCCACGAGAATGCCTTCTCACGTTGCGAAGTTGGCCACGTCGCCTCCGTCGCAAGCGCTTCGATGAATGCCGGTGACTGCAGAACTGGGCCGGCAACTGTACGCACCCACAAATCTGAGTTGATCCCGCTCGGACTTCCCGGTTGCCCTGACCGAACCATACGACGCGCGATTTCCCCAAAAAGATCGTGCCTGGTTGTGAAAGGCGGCGGATCGGGCGGAGACGCGAGCGCGCTCGCCACCAACTCGGTTCCCGTAAGCGCGCCAACGCGCTCGACCGCGAAGGATCGACTTCCTGCGCCAACCCGAAATCCCCGCACGAACTGTCGTCCGAGGGCGAACGTCATCAGGACCAACAGTGCTGCAATGGCAAGTCCCGCAAGCATCGTGAGGCGGACACGCCGACTCGCAGAGGCAATACCAACGAAGACCGCGCGCGGACGAGCAAGATCAATTCCGCATTCAGGGCAGTGCGCACATGCATCAACAAGCGGATAGTGGCACGCCGCACATCGCGCCCCCTCGTCCCCTGCCTGACCGAATCGCAGAGACCGAAAGATGGAGACGACAAACGCGAGCGCGAGAGTTAGCAGCGCAAGCACACCAATCACGCACACAAGCGTGACAATCAGCAGCGCAGCATTCCGGTAGAGCGTCGACACGACAGCAGAAGCGTCGCACGGGGCTCCGCATTCGTCAATACAGACTCAGCGCTTGCAGGTGAATCTCTTCGTCACGTCGCCGAAGTTTCCGCACCACTCACCCGCGCCAATCAACGACCAAGCGCGAGCAACTGGTTGATGAGTTCGTCGGTCGTCGTGATCACGCGGCTTGCGGCCGAGTAACCCGTGCTCGCAAGAATCATGTTGATGAATTCTTGTGAGAGATCGACGTTCGAAAGTTCGAGCGCTCCACCGACGAGTCGACCCGTACCGAAGTCGCGCGGCTTCGCAACCAGCGGCGTACCTGAGTTCGGGCCAGTGCGGAAGAGGTTGTCGCCCGCGTCGACGAGGCCTTCGGGATTCGAGAACTTCGCGAGCGCGATCTGTCCGATCGTGCGCGTCAAACCGTTGGTAAACGAGCCAGAAATACGGCCGTCTTCACCAATCGAGAAGTTCGAAAGCGTGCCGATCGGCGAACCATCCTGGAAGACAGCCGCGAGATTCGAACCCGTATCGGTGAGGCTCGAGACCGCATCGGTGCCCGAATTGAAATCCATGTTGACGGTGAGCGGGCTCACGGCGCCGTTCGTACGAATCACCGAGAACGACTGATTCGACGCCGACTGGAAACGACCGCTCGCATCGAACGTCACTTCGCCAAGTCCGATCAAGCGCTGCGCTGCGTCGTTGTCGTTCGACTCCGCAACCATCTGCCACGTCGTACCGCCCGACGCGCTCGTTTGTTGCAGCGTGAAAGTGAGATCGATGGTGAGCGGCGTGCCGAGCGAGTCGTACACGACAAAGCTCGTTCGCACACTTTCGCCGTTCGCAGCGCCAGTCTTCGTCAGCACCAACGGCTGTCCGCTTCCTGATCCTGGCGTACCGACGACGAAGTCTGCAGTCTCAAGGCCGAGTTCCTGCACGGTGCCTTCGTTACCCGTGATGACGAGTTGGCCGCCCGCGTTGATCGAGACGTTGCCGCCAAGATTCGATCCGCTACCAACCGCGCTGTTGTCAAGACCGAGGACATCCTCGAGGAAATCTGCGTAATCGCCGAGCGTGGTGCCAAATCCATCGGCACCTGTCACGGCCGTTGGGCTGAACGCGAAGGTCTTGGTACCAAGATCCTTGCCGCCCTTCTCAACGCCCGAGATCGTGATCGTCTTCGGGTTCACACTCGAATCAAACGCCAGAACCGAGCCACCTGCGCCGTCCGACATGTAAATGTCGGTCGTCGTGAGATTGGTCGCTGCCGTCACAGGAATCGTCATCGCAGCGTCGCTAAACCACGCACGACCCGTGTGCACCGAGCCGGTCGTTCCGACCGAACCCGACGCGTTGAGATTGCCGTTGAAGATCACGTTGCGGCTCGCTTCCGCGAGCGTCAAGGTGCCGACGGGAACCGAGAGCGGAACCAAGTCGCCTTCAATGACGTTGAATTGATCATCAACGCCGAAACCCATGACGCGCGCGCCCGACTGCGAAACGAGTTCGTTCGAAGGATTGCGGACAAAGTTTCCAGCGCGCGTGAAGTGACGCGTACCTGCGACATCGACAATGAAGAAACCGTCGCCTTCAATCGCGACGTCGGTTGCGACACCTGTCGCACCGATCGCACCGTTATTGAAGTTGCGCTGCGTGCCCGCGACCGTCACGCCGAGGCCGATTTGTCCAGGATTCGTGCCGCCCGTCGTCGAGCCTG
>JAIYCA010000077.1 GCA_027488265.1 Planctomycetaceae bacterium | reverse complement strand
GGTGTTACCCCACGGGAACCTAAATCCCGTGCGTCTGCCAATTCCGCCACGCCCGCGGAGGCGGAGATTGTACGAGAAACGACCTTTGAGCCGATTCCCCTCTTTCGTGCCGACGGGCGATCTGCCACGCTTCGGTCTCCACTCGGAACTCGTCACCGTTCCGGCAGTTCGCCCTCCTCGCCCGACCTCCTCGCCCGACCTCCTCGTCCGCGTTCGACATCCACCTTCAACTCCCGTCACGGGGAACCCAAGCACACACGAGAAGTCATGAAGAAGTTCAGCCAACAGGCCGCAGCCAACTTCGTGCCGCTTCTCGCGAGAATCATCCTCTTCCTCGCGTTCGTTCCCGTGGGTTGGCACCACGCGATGGAGATGGGGCAATTCTCTGGTGACGCGGGTGCTCGATTGCGCGAACTCGGCGTCGTCTCGGCCGAACAAACCTCGGACGATTTCCGCCATCTCGACGGTGATTTCGGCGGCACGGCAACCGCGTCATCGACGGGCATCGTTCGCGTTCGCGCCCCGATCGCGCAAGACACACCACCGGTCCCGCTTGTCGCCGCCGACGCTGCGGGCTACCAAGCGCGCGCGCTTCATGAGCTGACGCTCACGCTCGATCGACTCCGACTTCCGAAGCCCCACGTCTGGGCGTGGACGATCACCGTCTTCGAACTCCTCGGCGGCGCGTTCCTTCTCGTCGGTCTCTTCAGCCGCATTTGGTCGGGCGGCCTGCTGCTTTGGGCGATTGCGCTCCTCATCCTCGCAACGCCGTCGATTCCCAATGCGTGGTCGTCGCTTTGGACCCCCACGGATCCAAACTCCGCGTTTGCGCGCAGCCAAGCGTTGAGCCAACTCAGCCTGATCGTCCTCGCGGCGGGTCTGACGCTGACCGGCCCTGGCAAGTGGAGCCTCGATGGCTTCATCTTCCGTGGTCGCGGTGGTGACGACGGCGGCGATGGAGAGTGAACGCGCAGTTCACGTCGCGCGGGCGTTTCGCACACCCGTCGACCGTAGGATTTCCCCAAGGAGCTCCTGATGGATGCGCGCGACGGCAACGCTGAACTCGAACCGACTGTGGGTTCGCGCACGCACGCGACAAATGCAGCATCGCTGTCCACGCGAAGAGGAACGGCCGCAGCTTCATCGCGCGGCACCACACGAGCCGTCGTTGTCTCGCTTGCGCTGCACGGCGCGATCGCAATAGCCCTCCTTGGTACCGCGTGGGGCGTCTCGGGAGCGTTGCGCGAGGAACCTCCGCCGATCGTGCTCACCGCCGATTTCTTCCAGCCTGCGCCCGCGCGCCCGACGCCTCGCGCTTCGACATCGAACGCGCCAAGCGCGGCGCAAACTGACGCACGCGCGAACACGAACGCGATGCGTTCCGCCGACGAACTCGATGCCCGCTTGCGTGCGCTCGAAGCTGGCGGACCGCGCAACGCGGCGCTCGACGGGCTCGCGCGGCGATTCCGCGCAGAGACATCGATCAACGAATCCCCTGCAACGCGAGCCGGCGCGAGTTTCGCTGGTCTCGTCGCCGGAAATGCCACGAAAGTTGCCTACGTCGTCGATGCGTCCGGTTCGATGGTCGGAAGTTTCCCTGCGATCGTCGATGAAGTGGAGCGCTCGCTTGCGCGACTCGAGCCAACGCAGCAGTTTGCAGTGATCGCATTTCGGCGTGACGGCGCGACGACGTTCGGTGGAACGCCCGCGGCGCTGCGCAACGCGAGTAAGGCTGAACGCGCGGCCGCGGTCGCGTGGCTTCGCAACGATGTCGTCCCAAGCGGTCGATCGAGCCCCATCGAAGCATTGACCGAAGCGTTGCGCTGCGGCGCCGACTGCGTCTTTCTCCTTTCGACCACGATCACTGGCCCTGGTCGCCATGAGCTCGATCGCGCGTCCATGCTCGCGCTCCTCGATCGACTGAACCCGCGCGACCCGCGCAACGGAAATCGCCGCGCGACGATTCAGTGCATTCAGTTCCTTGAGGTCGACCCTGGCGGTACGCTCGAAGCAGTTGCAGCGGAACACTTTCCTACGAGTGGTGGTTCCGGCGGATTCCGATTCATCTCGCGCGAGGCGACGTTACTCGACGCACCAACGGCGAAAGATCCGCGTTCATCGCGGTGAATAGAGGACACGAGACGCATGAACGGCGGCATCTTTTTCTACTCAACGAACAGCGATGGAAGTCTGGAGTGGATCGGCAGCGCCATGATTTGGCTGCTGCTTCTTCTCTCGCTTGCGAACGTTGTGCTCATTTCGCTCGCACTCTCGACGAACCGTCGTCGCGCGACGCTGCCTGATGGCGAGACCGACGCGCTGCGTGGCCTGCTCAGCGCGGGCCGATACCGAGAAGCGATCGAGCGCAGCGGGCGCGGTTCCAGCGATCTTTCGATCGTGCTTGCGCGCACACTCGAACACGCACCGCGCGGCGCTGATGCAATGACCCACGCCGCCGAAACCGCCGCCGACGAACTTCTTTCTGCGCGACTGCGCGAACTTGAGCGGCTCAACGTGCTTGGGCAAGTTGCGCCGATGATCGGGCTCTTCGGCACGGTCTACGGCATGATCGTGGCGTTTCAGACGATCGCTTCGACGGGCGGCGCTGCAGATCCGGTGCTGCTTGCGGGCGGCATCGGCACCGCGCTTGTCACAACGTTCTGGGGACTCCTCATCGCGATCCCTGCGACGAGTGCGTACGCCCTTGTACGCAATCGCGCGATTGCGACGTCTGACGAAATGCTTGCAGCCGTCGATGAAATGGTCGCGCTGTTTCGACCGAAGGATGCCGATGCTGCGTCGGCATCTCCTTCCATGAGCAGTGTGAAATCTTGAGCCCACGGGCGTCGCGCGCAACGTGCCGTTCTCATCATTCGACACACTCCGCCACGACTGATGCCACGCAATCGAAGCAAGTTCCCTGCCGCTGTCATCGAGGCGAATCTCACGCCGATGATTGATGTGACGTTCTTGCTGATTGTGTTTTTCACGCTTGTTTCTGGCATTGCGGACAACGAACGCGTGGACATGTCGCTCGCCCGCGTGGAGGCTGGCGCCACCGCGCAAGCCGATGAAGAATCGCGCGTGATGCTGAATGTGATCCCGGCGACGAATGGACAGATCGGCGGATATCTCCTTGCAGGTAAGGCCTTCGACGCAACGCCGGACGGCATCGCACAACTCGCCGATGCGCTCGCCGATGGGTACCGACGCAATCCGAATCTCGCCGTGAATCTGCGCGCCGATCGCGACACGATGTACGAGTGGGTCGAGCCCGCGATGCGCGCAACGACCACAGCCGCGAGCCTCGCCGGCGGTGGCGCGCTGCCGCGTTTGAACTTGGTCGTGATCGAAGAATCGATCGGCGGAAGTGAAGGAGGACGCGATGGCTCGTGAACGTCGCGCGCTCCTCCGCGGCGATCGCGAACGCGCGCGCATCTCGCTCTCGATTACGCCGATGATCGACGTTGTCTTTCAACTGTTGATCTACTTTCTGCTCACCGCCGGCATCGTTTCGAAGGAACGCAATCTTCGAGCTGAGTTGCCGCCGGAGCACTCAGCATCGACCTCCGATGACCCGTTCACCCTCGATGTTGAACCGCTCGTCATTCGCGTGCAGTCGACACAGAACGGTGCGGCCATCACGCTTCCGAGTGGGCTCGCCGATGCGCGCGATGCGAGCGAACTTGAGCGCGTGCTGCGCGACGCGCGATTCGATGAGACTCAATCGCGCGGCATCTTTCCAAGCGATCATCCGATTCGCATCGCAGCCGATCCAACGGCGCGTTGGGAAGACGTCGTGGGTGTCTTCAACGCAGTCATCGCCGCGGGATATCGCTCCGTTGCGTTTGGAGGAGGCGGATGATGCGAACTCGTTCTCTGCGTGCCGGTGAACATGCAGCGCTGATCGCAACGAGCGTTTCGATGTGGACGTTGGCGTTGCCTTGCGCGCATGCGAGCCTCGCGACGAGTTTTCGCAATTCCGCAGCGCTGGCTGACGACGAGTTCACGTCGCGTCGCATGCTCCGCGAGATTCGAGACGCGGAGTTGACCAGCGATCTTACAAAGCTGGCTTCGCTCAGAGACGTAGCTCGAGCTTCCACATCCAACGAAGCGAACGCACGTGCAGCAAATGCGCTCCTGCTTGAGCGCATCGTGCTCGCGGAACGCGCGATGGCGATGCGGAACCGCACACAGAGTGCGCGCGAACTCGCGCAAGGCGAGGAGGCGCTTGCGCGCGAAAGACTTGCGCTCGCTACGAAGTTTGAGCGTGCTGAACAGCGACAACTTGAACTTGAGGCTGCAGAAGATCTCTTACTACGTCGGATGCGCGCCGACCTCATGGATGTCGCGCTCGCGCTCGGTGTTCCGACCGATGACGAACGAGAAGCTGCGCGTCGGCTTTCGAAGTTGATTGCACCGATCTTCGCGACATCACGCGTGGAAGACTCAGCACTCGATGCGTCACGTATCGCGACGGACCCTGAAATCTTCCGTGAAGCTATGCTGGGCGGAATCGCTTCGTTGCTCGCCGCGGATGTCGCCGCGACCTCGAATGACTCTGAAGGCGCGGCGGTCGCACGCCGCTCTCGTGATCGCGCCGCCACGCTTCTCGCGATTGCTGCGCGAAGTGAATTGCCTGTGCCGCCCGCACTCGCGGATGCGCTCATAACTGCGCGAGCACGCGCAAGAGTCACCGTTTCAAATGATTCGAACTCCGCCAACGAAACTCGCGCGATCACCGAGAAACTCGAAGGCATACATCGATCGACAGACCCCGCGAATGCACTCGTCGCGCGATTTCTACAGGATGAAATCGCAGCGATCACAGCGAACCGCACCGCGAGCCTGCCGAATGCGAACGCGCTCGGAAACGATCTCGCGCTTGATTGCATCGCTGCCTGCGCGACCGCGGATCGCCGCGCGCGCGAGTTGAGTCTCACCGCACCCCGCGCAACCGATGGCGCGCTTGCGAGCAACACCGCGCTGATCGAGCAACCGATCGCCGCGCTCTTCGACCGCGCGATCGAAACGCCGAATTCCGAACGCGCCGCTGCGCTCACGACGCTTGCAGCCGCAGTCCGTGCGCGGATCACGCCCGCAGTCATCGCCGCGGCGCGTTCCGATTCGAAAGCACCTTCGCTCCTTACTGCGCTCTGCGCACTTCGCCTGACAGGCGGGGGCGCAGAAGTCACCTTCGAACCGAAGAAAGTCGAACAACTCGATCGCGCAGTCGCTGATCCTCGCGTCACTTCGTGGTTTGCGATTCCCTATGCCGCCGCGCTCATTCGCGCTGACGCTGCGTACGCACCGCGCGCCACAGATCATCTCTTGACGCTTGTCGCGAATGCCGCGCCTGACGCTCGAACACGCGAGGCGCTTGCGATTGCACTCGATCAGCGGCGCGCCGAAGCGAACGCATCTCTCGCAGGCGAAGAGAAACTCGCGAGCGCACTCGAACTTGCGGCTCGAGTATTTGCGGGTGATGCAGCACGCGATGCGTGGCTTCTCGAAGCGGTCGATCTTGCGCTCTTCCCAAAGTTTGGGCGCACAAATTTGGAATCTGCGGCGCAGCGACTCGCACTCGTCACGCACGAATCATCTGGCCGCACGTTGCGCGCCCTTGAATTGGCGCATGAATCTGGTGTTGCCGCAAAGGATCGCCGATCGAATCTTGCTGCCGTGGAGGCACTCGACGCGGCGCTCACGCGCGACATCTCTGCGGGACTCGCAGATCCTTCGCTGCGTGTGCGATCCAGCGCGCTCTTCGCGGCCACGCAACTCTCCAATGGCGACATCGCACAAGCGATCGCCTCCGCGTCGCGTGCCATCAGCGAAGCGCCAACGTCGCTCGCAGCTTCCCGCGCGGCGCTCACGTGGATCGCTGCCGCGCTGAAATCCGAGAGCGCGATTCCACTGCCGTCGGGGCTTTCGAGCACGATGGGCGCATTTCCAGAGCTGCAGCGTGTGTGCGATGACACCATCGATGCGCGCTTTCCTACCGTCGAAATCGCCATTGTCCGCGCGGCGCTCGCGGAAGGCGACGTTGGAAAGCTCGTCGAGAATTCTTCGGAGAAATACGCTCAGAATTCGACTGCTGCGGTCGACGCACGTCGTGTTGTGCTTCTCGCGACAGCCATGCAGAATGCTGGAGCAAATCTTCCCGCGACACTCGAAGCCACACGCATGGCGAAACACGCCTTAGCGCTGTTCGCGACTGAGGCAACCGCTGAGGCGACGACTCGTGCGCGCGAGGCATTTGATCGCGATCCGCGCGACCGATTCGTCGCTTGGGCTACGGGCGAAGTGCTCTGCGGATCCAACGTCGCGCAGGAACGTGCCGAGGGATTCGCCATTCTTCGCGATCTCGCGCCGATGACGGCGAGTGCGCGCGACGAGTTCTGGTGGCGCGCGCAAGCACGCATGCTTGAGGTCCTCGCGCACGAGGCGAACTCAGGAGATGCACGGCGCGCCTCGGATGTCGTCGCGCGTGTGAATCGGCTTCGAACGCTCGATTCCGCGCTCGGCGGCGAAGTGACGTCGCAACGTATCCAACACGCACGCGATCGAGCCGAGACACTTTTGAAACGCAACGCTTCATCGACACAGAATGGAGTTCCTCATGGCGGATGAAGTTGGCAAGAAATCCCAACAAGAGGTCCAGCAGCAGCGCGCGATCGATGCCCATGCACAACCGACGCCGCGCGACAACGGCGCCGCTGGCGATGCCGACCGCGCGCGCATTGCACGTTTCGAAGGCGCGTACAACCGCATCGATCGCGAATTGCAACGGCTCCTCGATGAGCCGCGTGAAGGACGCCGCCGAGGATTTGCAGCATCGGTGCGACAAATCGCCGCCGAGCGCCGCCACTTCGCGCGACACCTCGACTTTCTGCTTGAAACCGGCGAATTGCGAAACGCGCTCGTGCACAACCGCTTCGGCGATGTCGAGTACATCGCTGTGCCAACCGAGGCGACGGTGCGTCATCTCGAAATCATCGAAGAAGAACTTCGCACGCCCACTCCGCTTCGAACGCTCGCGGCCAAGGAAGTCGTCACGCTCGGCGTGAACGACCGTATCGGTCACGCGTTGGCGCTCGTACGCGACAAAGGCGTTGTCCGCTTTCCTGTGCGTCGCGATGGGCGTATCGTGGCACTCCTCACCGCGAGCGGCATCGTTCGTTGGATCGCGTCCCATGACATCGAGTCATGCGTTCTGCCAAACGCTGCGCCACCGCGTACCACGCCTGGTCCACTCGATGCGCGCACCACGCCGCGGAAAGTGCGGAGCGACGACCGCGAAGCGGCGGCAGCTGATGTATCGGCCATCGATGCAACGAGCAACGGCGAACGCATCATCTGCGCCATCGCGTCCGTGACCGTTGGAGAAGCGCTCGCGCGTGATCACCGCAAGGACGAATTCGCGCTCGTTCCTCGGACAGCGAGCGCCGATGAAGCGCTCTCACTTTGGTCGAAAAACCCGCGATTGGAAGCGGTCATCATCACCGAGCGCGGTCGCGCCGACGAAGCGCCGCTCGGTATCGCGACTGCGACCGACCTCATCAAGTTGCTCGAAGCGCGGTGAGGCGCGATGCGCAAACACGGCACGTGCCGCCCAGTGCGAAGCACCGGATGACACGCACCGTGTTCACGCAGCGAGCCACAAAATCGCGGAACGAGAGCCGTCAATACGAGCGCTCAGTTCGGATTTCTCGCGACGCGGAAACCATGGTTGTAACTGCCATAGGTGGGAATGCTTCCACCGCGGAACGACGCTCGAACAGCATCCGAACCAAAACTCCATGAGCCGCCACGAGCGACGCGATACGTGCCAGACACCGGACCCGTCGGATTAACGGATGGGCTCGACGCGTAGTAGGTCGCGCCAAACCAATCGTTCACCCATTCCAGCAGATTGCCCGCCATGTCGTGCAACCCGAAGCCATTGGCGGCCTTCCCGCCAACCGGATGGGTTTGATCGTTCGTGTTTGGCGTGATCCACGCGATGTCCCCTGCCAACGCGCCGTCGTTTGTGCCAGCCGGATACCCCGCAAAGCCGTGATAGGCCGTCGTCGTACCCGCCCGATACGCAAACTCCCACTCCGCTTCGGTCGGCAGACGCATACCTGTTGCAGCGAGGTAGCCTTGCACCGCGTTCCATGTCACCTGGTCGACTGGTCGATTCGGAACCTGCTCCAGCGGGACCTCGGCGCTGGCGATCGCGAAGTACGACGGGTTCCAACCCATCGTTGCCTGCCACTGCGCCTGTGTCACCTCGTAACGGCCGAGGTAGAACGCTTGTGTCAGCGTCACCGAGTGGACAGGAAACTCGACAGGATCACACGGTGCCAAGAGCGACGGCGAGCATCCCATGTTGAAGGTCCCCGGCGGGATTAGAAGCATCTCC
This sequence comes from Planctomycetaceae bacterium, assembly GCA_027488265.1. GTDB lineage: Bacteria > Planctomycetota > Phycisphaerae > Phycisphaerales > SM1A02 > QWPT01. The sequence goes on along the minus strand of JAIYCA010000077.1, from coordinate 879 downwards.
GTGTTCGTCCCGTTGTCACGAACGCGCCATGGATAGCCAACCGCAGCAATGGCTGCTCGAAGTGAAGCGTTTGTCACAATCGCAGGATCAGGTGCATCCTCGAGCAGCGTTGCCCACGCAGGCGTTGCGGACGTGTAGATGAACGCCTGCCTCAACGTTGCTGTACCACCAGGCGTTGTGACCGACACGGACTTTGCGCCCAACTTCGGACTCACAGGACTGAGAGCCGTCACGACGGTGGGAGTCACAGACAGGATCGTTGCCGTTGCCGAAGCAACTGTCACGCTTGTCGCGCCATGGAGGTTGGTTCCGATGATCGCAAAGACCGTGCCTCCAGTCCGCGGACCTGTTCCCCCGACGACTTGCGAGATCGTCGGCTCCGCGATTGCGCACGCACCGAAGTTCGACAGCAACGTTGCCAAGTCGTAGCCATCGACGACCGCGTTGTTGTCGAGGTCGCCAGCACATGCTTGTCCGTACGCCGGCACGCTGGTCACGATGGACACGAGCACTGCCGCGATCGACAAAGGGCCCTTGAGCGAAGAACGCTTGAGTAATGAGCGCTTGAGTAATGAGCGCTTGAGTAATGAACGCTTGAGCAATGACAACAACATCGCTGCCTCCAATCTCCCTGCGGCCGATGGGACACACGCCCCGAGACGCCCGACAGCTTGTGCGAATGGCGCGATGCTAAACATCACATCTCGACGGGAGACAGCAGCAAACTTGCGCGCTTGGAGTGCAGACGGTTTGTATGAAGCGCAAGTACCTGACGCTTTCAACTGCTCACTGCCCAAACTTCTCGCGGATCCGATCGCGTACGTCGTCGAGTTTCGAGAGCTTCTCGCGTTTGCCGTCGCCGAAGAGTGGCAACTGACC
>JAIYCA010000083.1 GCA_027488265.1 Planctomycetaceae bacterium | reverse complement strand
TTCGACGAGAAATCCCCGCATTAGCGCCCGTTGAGCATGCCATCACGAAGATGAGCCGTCTCGATCACGGGTACCCGCCGAGGTCATCCAATCGCAACGAGCCGATATCCCAAGCCTAGAAGTTCAAACGGGCTACTGGGAGCTCCGAGCTCGCCGCGTTGGCGAACAACAGTTGGATAATCTCCACTAGGCGAGCTAGCGAGCATCTAGCTCATGAGTGCTCGAGTTGGCTCGCAGATCCGAACATTGTGCGTCGCGCACGAGCTCCTCGAGAGGCATCACCTCTTCGGAACAGCGACGGGCATAGGGCGCCTGAGTGGACCAACGACGAATACCGTTGATGCGGGGCCCCTCACGTGGGACTCGCATCGGACTGCGAGTAAACCGACGGTTCGCGCGCCGCAAAGCCGACACAAGAATCGCAACATGACTGCGACACTCCGTTCGAAACGAAGCGATTTGTTGATTTAACGCGACGTCCCGCGGGGTCACTACTGAGACCGGTGGCTAAGAAGGTCCCACAAGGCGCGAAAAGCACGAGTATCCCGCTGCCGCAGCAGCGGGCGCTCAATGTAGTGGGCGGAGAGGGATTCGAACCCCCGTAGACATAGTCAGCAGATTTACAGTCTGCCCTCGTTGGCCGCTTGAGTATCCGCCCTTGGATGTTTCCCGCCGCGAGACGGGGCAGGGATAGTACAGGCCAAAGGGAGTGTCCGCAAACGAATCGCGGCGTGAATCAGGCAACTCTCTCGAGCAAACGTCGGTCTGTGCGGGCTGGTGCGAAGTCGGTCAAAACTGGGTCCGAAGGTGGTCAAACAGTGATCCGACGCAAGTCCGACGTCGGTCCGACACGGGCCGACACTTATGCAACCCGATCCCGCCGCAGCAGCAACCTTGGCCGCCCGAACGGTCCGCGCGCCGCCATCCCGCCGCTCCCCCACTCACGCCGGCAAGAATGCCGGCGGTGGCACCGAGGGACCGATGTCGTTTGGCGCTTGATAGAGCCGCAAGCCGAAGCGTTCCGCAGCAAGCGTCATGCGATCGACGATCGCGCCCTCAACGCTCGCGAGATCGGGTGCCGCACTTGGCTTGATGAAGCAGAGCACCTCAACTGGCTGGCCACTCGCCGATGCTTCCTGCTGCGTCACCACAATCGGAAGCGACGCATCGATCGCGTCGTTCGCCGCGAGGAATCGCTCGACAAACGCGCGGAACACGCAGAGATTCGTCACCGCCCCCGCTGCGCCCGCGGCCTGGCGCGCGCGCTCTGCCACGCCCTTCATCTCAGGCGACGCCGCGAGATTGTCACGTTCGAGCCGCGCGAGATCTTGCGCATCGAGTGCGCGCACGCTGCGCACATCCACGCGCACACTGCGCCGCATGCGCCGGCCGGGCGAACCGTACTTCGAGCGATAGTTGAGATACGGCTCCTGCACGAAGCGCGAAATCGGAATCGCGTGCACCGTGCCATCGGCATTCTGAACGCGCACCGCGGTCGTCTTGATCTCCGCGATCCGCCCATCGATTCCGTGCTGCTTCATCTCGACCCAGTCGCCCTGCCGAATCGCGTCGTTCGCAGTCAACATGAGGTTCGCGACAAGCGAGAAAAGCACGTCTTTGAAAACCACGCCAAGAATCGCGCCCGCCGCGCCGAGTGCAGCGAGGAACACCACCGGGCTCTTTCCAACTGCGATCGCTGCCGCCGAAATGCCACCAACAAGCGCGAGCGCGACCATCGCAACCTGTCGATATCCGCGCAGCGCGCCTGGGCGATTCACTTCCGGTCGCGACGAGTAGAGTTCATCGGCCACGGCGAGGAATCGCGAAACCGCGCCCATTCCGCGCAGAATCGCGATCGCGACGAGCACGTTCGAAACATTGAACGCGAGCAACGCGTTGATTGCGCCCGCGGTTCCAAGCACGCCAACAAGTCGCGCGACGAGAAGCAGCGGCGCAATCGCCGCGATCGGCACCAGCAGCTTCGATGAGACGATCGCGGCCGCAAGCCGCTCACGCTTTGCCTTCGCAAGCGCGCGCGCAACGATTGTTGAGAGCACACGACGAAGCACAAGATTGAGCACAAATCCAAGCGCGATCAGACTTCCGATCGCGATGAGATTCCACAGCACTTCGTGCTCGCGCAGCCACTGGCCAAACGCAGTGTCTTCCAGCGCGCGCACGATGCGCAACATCGCTTCTTGGGCTGGATCTGGCGGCGCGGCAATCGCAGGCGCGACGGTTGGCGAAGTCGTTGTCGCAGCAACTTGCGCTGTTTCGGTTGCCGCGTTGATGGAGGCTTGGGTCGCCGCTTGCGACGCGCCGGCAGACGACGACGCGCTCTCTGCTTGCGCGAATGCGATCGATGAAGCGACGAAAGACGGAAGAACGCTGGCGGCGGAAACGAGCGTGAGCATGTTCAGTGGGGCACTGGGAACACGCCGCGCGCAGTTTGCGCGCATGCACGTTCACCACGCCTCGCGAAAGCCGCCAACCGGAGTTGAACCGGTAACCTCCAGATTACAAATCAGGTGCTCTGCCAATTGAGCTATGGCGGCGGGGGGCGAGAGTGTAACGCCTCCCCCGCTACCATTGCGCCCCCGCGAACATTTCGCACCGTCAAATGCGCATCGAATCGGCACCAAATCCGCTTCACACCGACCACTACGACGTCATCGTCGTGGGCGGCGGCCATGCGGGCACCGAAGCGGCGCGCGCGGCCGCGGCGGCGCTCGGCACGGGCGCACGCGTCGCGCTCATTTCGATGGAGCCCGCGCGACTCGGGCAGATGAGTTGTAACCCCGCGATCGGCGGACTCGCGAAGGGCCAGATGGTGCGCGAAATCGACGCACTCGGCGGCTTGATGGGGCTTGCGGCCGACGGCTCGGGCATCCAATTCAAAGTGCTGAATGGTTCGAAGGGCCCTGCGGTCCGCGGACCACGCGCGCAGTGCGACAAGTACGCGTATCGCGCGGAAGTCCAGCGACTGATCGCGGCCCTCAGTACTGAACGCAACGATGAAGGCGCTGATGAAGGCGAAGCGGCGCACGCCGCGATCGATGTATTCGCCGCGACGGTCGACGCGATTCTCACCGATGCCGATGGTGCTGCGTGTGGCGTGCTTCTGCCCGAAGGTTCGCAGCGTATCGGTGCAGATCAATCGGCCATCGCCGCAAACACGCGCGGCGACACACTGGCTGAGTGCGTCTACACCGTTCCACTCGAAGCGGCACACACAACGCCACGCACGCTTCCGGCACGCGCAGTCGTGCTCACGACCGGCACGTTCATGCGCGCCCTCATGCACACGGGCGAAGAGAAAAACGAAGGCGGACGCATCGGCGAAGGCAGCGCGCGCGGCATCAGCGCAGCGTTAAGATCGCTTGGTTTCGAACTTGGACGCTTGAAGACCGGAACACCTCCACGCGTTGCGCGCGGCTCGATCGATTGGCAGGCGCTGAAGCCTGCTCCCGGCGACGACATTCCAACGCCGTTCAGCGATCGCTCACCGCGCGCGCTTGCGGCGGGCCGTTTCCCGCACCTCGCGCAAATCGAATGCCGCGAAACCGAAACGACGCCCGCGATTCACGCGCTGATTCGCGACAATCTTTCGCGCGCGCCGATGTATTCAGGGCAAATCGATGCCGAGTGCGGCCCCCGCTACTGCCCTTCGATTGAAGACAAAATCGTGCGCTTCGCCGATCGCGACGCACATCACGTGTTCCTCGAGCCAGAGTCGCTGTTCACCGACGAGGTCTATCTCAACGGTGTTTCAACATCGCTTCCGGCCGATGTGCAGTTGCCGCTTGTGCGCGGCCTTCGCGGCCTCGAAAACGCGGTGATTCAGAAGTTTGGCTACGCCGTCGAATACGACATGGTGTGGCCACATCAGATCGACGCAACGACGGAAACAAAGCGCGTGCCGCGACTTTTCCTCGCAGGACAGATCAACGGCACAAGCGGTTATGAAGAAGCTGGCGCACAAGGTTTGATGGCCGGCGTGAATGCTGCGCGCCGCGCACGCGGACTCGAACTCGTGCGACTCGCGCGACACGAGGCGTACACAGGCGTAATGCTCGACGATCTTGTGACGCGCACGCCGCGTGAGCCGTATCGCATGTTCACGTCACGCGCGGAGCATCGCTTGCTTTTGCGCGCCGACAACGCTGACGAACGCCTCACGCCGCTCGGTCTTTCGTGGGGCATCGTCGGACGCGCACAACGCGCAGAGTTTGAAGCGCGCATGCAGATGAAAGACGCGATTTTGCGCGCCTTTGGCGAGATGCGCGAAGGAAACGCGCGACTTGCGGACCTCGTGAAGCGACCGGAAGTTGAAGTGTCGTGGGTTGCAGAGCGCGTTGCGCGTGCGGTCGACGGCGTACCGGTTCCACTCGTCGAACGCGCGATGAACGACCTGCGCTACGAAGGCTACGTCTTGCGTCAACACGCCGAAGTTCGACGTCAATCGGAGTACGACTCTGTGTCGATTCCCGAGTCGCTGAATCCGCGCGAAATTCGCGGCCTGCGCAACGAAGCGGTCGAAACACTCGCGCGCTTCCGGCCGCGCACACTCGGGCAAGCAAGCCGACTCGCTGGCATTTCGCCTGCGGATGTCACGGTTGTTGCGATGTGGGTGCGACGAATCAAGCGCGCGTGAAACAACTTCCTCGCTGCGGCAGCGATGTAGATTTTGAGGCGTGCATCACGTCTATCCGTGCGCCTGCACGAAAGAGCGGAGACCTTTGCAGCATGCTTTCACAGATCCCCGAATCGACGCGCGAAGAGATTGAGCGCGCAATTTTCGAACACGAAAAAATCAAGGCGATCAAGCTCTACCGTCGTTCAACCGGCGCAAGTTTGATGGACTCGAAACGCGCCATCGAGGAATTCGCCAACGAACTTCGCAGCGCGCATCCAGAGCGATTTCTCGCTGAACCGGTGCGAAGCGGGTGTCTTGGCGTGATCGGCGTCTCCTTCGCGTTGCTCGGAGCGCTGCTGTGGAGAGTCACAGGTTGAGTCTGCTCTGTCATCGCGCGTTTGATTCTTGATGCGCTCGACGCTGCGGCGACTTCCTCTGATGCAAACATCACCGCAACGAACAACGCGGCAGACACGGCGAAGCCGCTCTGCCGCGAGTTGCGATCGCTCACACAAACGAATTCAGCACATGCCTTCGACGAG
>JAIYCA010000434.1 GCA_027488265.1 Planctomycetaceae bacterium | reverse complement strand
TGAGCGCTCGCAACCTGCTTCGCAACTTGCTCGCTCTGGCAGAACAACGAAAGAGGGAGCCGCCGCAGCGGCGACCGTGAATACCTTTGAGCGCTCGCAACCTGCTTCGCAACTTGCTCGCTCTGGCAGAACAACGAAAGAGGGAGCCGCCGCAGCGGCGACCGCGAATCAAGAACCACAACCCCGTGCCCTGAGGATTCACTCCGAAGGGCACAACCAAAGGGAGCCGCCGCAGCGGCGACCGCTCAAACTATGGAACCCGCAATCTTCCTCGACCGCGACGGCACCCTCGTTCCTGATGACGAGCTCGCTGGCAATCCCGCAAATGTCCGCATCCTCGACGGCGTTCCTGCGGCACTTCGACGCTTGCGAGATGCAGGCTTCCGCCTCGTCGTCGCCACAAATCAGGGCGGCGTCGCGCGCGGCCGATTCACCGAAGCGGATGTCGATGCGGTCCACACAAAAGTTGGTGAACTCATCGATGTCGCAACCGGCCTGAAGCGCACGATCGAACGCTTCTACTACTGCCCGTTTCATCCGAAGGGCACCGTACCGGGCTACACACGCGAACATCCGTGGCGCAAACCGAAGCCTGGCATGATTCAACAGGCTGCGCAAGACATGGAGCTCGACCTCGATCGATCATGGCTTGTTGGCGACAGCCCCCGAGACATCGCCGCGGGTCGTGCGGCGGGCCTTCGCACCATCCTCGTTTCACGCGATCAAGCTCGCATCGCGGAAGCAGCTCCCGATTTCACCGCAGCGTCCCTTGGCGAAGCGGTCGAAACGGTCCTCCGTCATCGCGACGAGTCCGCTTCATCTCGTACAACTCAACCAAACACTGGGAAAAAGCGCCGAAAGCGATCGAAAGAGCGCACGACCGCCACAACGACGACAGGCTCATCACGAGGCGCAGTACAGCCAAGCGGCGGAAGCGAAAGACTTCGCCGCGCTGTTGCTGATCTCACCGAAGAAGTACGCGCGCTTCGCCTGCGTCGCAGTGAGACAGGTGCCATTCGCGTTGCCGCGATGGGAGTGCAACTCCTCGCCATCATGGTCGCCGCGATTGCGTTCCTCAACTTGGCAGACTTTGAGAACTTCGTACGTTGGACCGCTGGCGCGGCGTTGCTACAACTCGTCACCGTGACGATCTTGCTCTTCGATCGCGGCTGAGCGCGATGCGCCGAACGAGGCTTCGCCGCACAACGGGCAGGTGTCGTCGCACCACTCACCACGCAGTAACGACGTCATGACTCCCCATCGGCTCACGCTGCACGCAGCATTCCCAACGTCGCTCGCGTCGCCTGCGATCGCCGATTTGGTTCGAGCATCGGTCGCCGAAACCGCTGAGCGGCATGGCGTCGAGGCGCCGCAGGTCGAAGTCTTCGAGGACTCCATCGAGTTGTCCGCTCCACTTCCACCCGCGGTCTTGCTCGCCATCGCGAACGAAGTACGCCGCGCCACCGGCCGCTGGCACCTCGCGAAGCATGGCGCGCCGCTCTGGCGTGGCGAATAGTCGCGCGGCGTCGAATCTCAAGACGCTTCCATACGCCGCGTTCCCTGCGCGCTTTCCGTATCATCGCAGCCCATGTTGCTGGTGCTTGCCGACTCCCCGACAACCGCTCCGAATCAACCGCTCGTTTGGGCGGGGTTTCTCATCGGAGCCTACGTGATCGGCAGTTTTCCAACCGCACATCTCCTCGCTCGCTCGCGCGGCGTTGATCTCGGCAGCGTTGGAAGCAAGAACTACGGCGCGACGAATCTCGGGCGAACCCTCGGAAAAACGTGGGGAATCCTCTGCTTCGTGCTCGACGCGGTGAAGGGCGCGATTCCTGTTCTCCTCTCCGGTTGGCTCCTCGGCGCGCTCGGCGCGAGCCCTGGTTCGCTCGCGCCGACAGCCGCATGGCTCTGGCTCGCAACGGCCACCGCCGCGATCGTCGGACACACGCTCTCTCCGTGGATCGGCTTCAAAGGCGGAAAGGGTGTCGCGACAGGATTTGGCGCGCTTGCTGCGATGTGGCCTGTGCTCACGCTTCCCGCGGCACTCGCGCTTGTCCTGTGGTGCGCACTTGTGCTGATTTTCCGCATGGTGAGCCTCGCCTCGATGGTCGCGGCCGTCTCCGTTCCATGCTCCGTCCTAGTCGCCGCGATCTCGGCACATGGCATTGCGGGCGTGCGTGATGCGGCGCCATTCCTCGCCGCCAGCGGCCTCATCGCCCTCTTCGTCGTTTGGAAGCATCGCGCAAACATCGCTCGTATCCGCGCGGGTACCGAGAGCAAAGTGCTGCAAAAGAAGCCGCATTCGCCAGCACAAGCCGAGGCCACAGGATCGGCGAAAGTGAAGCCATGACTGATACGCAATCGACAGGCACGCAGTTTACGGGCTATCGCTCACCACTCGAAACGCGCAACGCAAGTCGCGCCATGCGCGAACTCTGGAGCGAGCAACGCAAGTTCTCGACGTGGCGTCGTATCTGGCTTGCGCTCGCGGAGAGCCAACACGAACTCGGCATGCCCGTGACCCGCGCGCAGGTCGAAGCGATTCGCGCGCATCTTGATGACATCGATTTCGCCGCCGCTGCAGGGCACGAGCAACGACTTCGCCACGACGTCATGGCACACGTGCACACACTCGGCGACGCAGCGCCTGAGGCGCGCGCAATCATTCACTTCGGCGCAACAAGCCAAGACGTTGTGTGCAATGCCGACACGCTTGTCCTCCGCGACGCGCTCGCGATCACGGCAGGAAAACTCGCGCGCGTCATCGACCGACTCGGCTTGTTTGCCGCGCGTTGGCGCGCGTTGCCAACGCTTGGTTTCACGCACTTTCAACCGGCGCAACCAACCACCGTTGGAAAGCGCGCAACGTTGTGGGCGCAAGATTTCGCCATCGCCCTCGAACAAGTGGAATTCGCTGCGAATGCCCTTCGCCTGCGCGGCCTACGTGGCGCCACTGGCACACAAGCTTCGTATCTCGGGCTTCTCGATGGCGACAGCGCGAAGGTCGACGAACTCGAGCGGAAATTCGCGGAAAAACTCGGCTGGCCTGCAGCGCGCATGCTCTCCGTGTGCGGACAAACGTATCCGCGCATCGTTGACGCGCAAGTTGTCAGCGCGCTCGCGATCGCCGCAAGCGCCGTCCACAAGTGCGCGACGGATATCCGTCTCCTCGCCAACAAGAAAGAGATTGAAGAGCCGTTTGAGAAGGACCAAATCGGTTCTTCGGCGATGGCGTACAAGCGCAATCCGATGCGTTGCGAGCGGGCGTGCGGGCTCTCACGTTTCGTCATGGGCCTCGTCAACGATCCGCTTCAGACGCATGCGACGCAATGGCTCGAGCGCACACTCGACGACTCATCGAATCGTCGCCTCGTGCTTCCCGAAGCGTTCCTCGCGCTTGATGGCGCACTCGACATCATGTCGAACGTCGCCGAAGGCCTCGTCGTTTGGGAAGCAACAGTTGCCGCCAATCTCGCCGCTGAACTCCCATTCATGGCGAGCGAGAACATCATGCTGGCCGCCACGCGCGCAGGCGCGGATCGACAAGAAGCGCACGAAGTCATTCGCGTTCACTCGATGGCAGCTGCCGAAGAAGTGAAGCGATTCGGCCGCGCAAACGATCTGATGGAACGCCTCAAGCGCGATCCGTTCTTTGCGAAGGTTGATCTCGACAGCGCGCTCGATCCAGCGACATTCGTGGGACGCGCGCCCGAGCAGGTCGATCGCTTCATCGCGACGGTGGTCGATCCAGTTCGGCACCGCCACGCAGCCTCGCTGACGGCAAAGGCGGAACTGCGCGTGTAATGATCGCCCGCGTTTGGTCGCGCGAATCTCCCTCTCGAGAGCCACCATGCCTATTCCACGCCTTTCACTCGAACGAACCGCGCTCCTCGTCATCGACGTGCAAGAGCGCCTTCTCCCCACGATTTTCGATGCGGACCGCGTGGTCACCAACTGCGCGGCGGCACTCGAAGCCGCGCGAGTACTGGGCCTCCCCGCGATCGTCACCGAGCAGTACGTCAAAGGCCTTGGGCACAGCGCGCCATCGATCACTTCGGCGGCGGCAGGGCATGCCACAACCTTCGAGAAAACCCGCTTTAGCGCGCTGATTCCAGAGGTTGACGCGCTTCTCTCCGCGCGCCGCTGTGACGACGTTCTCATCGCAGGCGTCGAAGCCCACGTCTGTGTGCAGCAGACCGTGCTCGATCTCCTTGCGAGCGGTCGACAGCCGTACCTTCTGACCGACGCGATTTCGGCCGGCCGACCAGACCAGATTTCCCCTGCTTTTCGCCGGATGGAACGCGCGGGCGCCGTGCCGTCGGGAGTCCTCGGTGCCTGCTACGAGATCCTCGGCGACGCCGCGCATCCGCAATTCCGCGCGATCCTCGGCGTCGTCAAGACACTTCGCGCCCCAATCTCGTTACCTTGACCGAGTTCACAGGCCCTGTGGATGGTGTCGGGGCCGTCACCTTTCTCCCGGAGATGATTCATGGAACTGTACGAGCAACTCTGCGCCAAGGTCCGCGAGGTCGAGGATGACATGAAGAAGGCGGTCGGCGGCAACAAGGCCGCAGGCACCCGCGTTCGCAAGTCGATGCAGGACATCAAGGACATCGCCCAGCAGATCCGCACGAAGGTGCTTGAAATGCGCGGCAGCGAGGACGGCGCGGAGTAATTCCGCCCACGAACCGTGGCAAGTAAACATCTGATTGACCTCACCGCGATCGATCTCACCAAGACGATTTGCGACAGCAGAGGACTCGACGAATACCTCCCGCAAACCGGACCAATGCGGCAGTGCGATCGCATCGTGTGGGCGAGCGAGGACCTTCGCAAATGTGTCGGCATCAAGAACGTTCGGCCGGACGAATTTTGGTGTGAGCATCACATCAAGGGACGCCCGCTCTACCCCGGCGTTTTGATGATCGAGTCCACCGCGCAGTGCGCGAGTTGGCTCTTCCGAACGCGCTTCCCCGCGCTCGGTTTCCTCGGATTCCTGCGCTGCGATGACACGTGCTTCCGCGGACAAGTCGTTCCGGGTGACGAGTTCTTCATCCTCGTCGAAGAGATCGAAGCGACGCCACGTCGATTCATCTCGAAGACGCAGGGCATCGTTCGCGGAAAGCTCGTCTTCGAAGCACAGATCACCGGCATGGCGATCTGAACTGCGATGAGGACTGCGATGAGGACTGCGATGAGGACTGCGATGAGGACTGCGATGAGGA
>JAIYCA010000382.1 GCA_027488265.1 Planctomycetaceae bacterium | reverse complement strand
TGATGATCTTGAAGACATCCACGCCCGCTTCGACGAGCGAACCCGCGGCGAGGTCGCGGGCGACGAATCGCACGCGTACGTTCGCCGACGGCGTGATGAAGTTCCGCACGCGGTACGACCGCTTCGTCCACGCCCCGTTGTTCGTCGCGATGTCTTCGAGCATCGTCCACGTCGTTCCGCCGTTCGCCGAGATTTCAATGGGCATCGAGTCCGCGTTCGGCGCACCGCCGAGGTTGTTCGAATACCAGTACCAGAACTCGATCGTCGGCTCGTCCATTTGCGACATGTCGAAGACAGGCGAGAGCAACGTGGTGATGCCCGCATCAACGTCAGCCGCACCAGCAGCGCCGCCGACGCTTCCGTTGCCGGTCACCCAGCACACGGTGCCGGTGGTCGAGTGCTCGTCTTCTGGTTGTGCTGTGGTGCCGTTCGGATCGACGCGTACCCACGTACCGCTCGTGGCCGTGTCACCCGCGACGCCGCCAACCCAACCAGAGGCCGACTCGAAGTTGTGGTCGACAGGTGTTTCGAGCGCGACCGCAGAGAAGGTCGAGCGCGGCGAATCGGTAGAGAGTTCGCCCGTCGTGTTCGCAATTTCAAACACGTAACTGACGGTGGACGTGCACGCGGTCGCTGGGAACGCGGCGCGGTAGTTGTTTCCGCCGAGCGGCGTGAGCGCAACATCGGTGGTGGTTGCACCAACGGTCACCTTCATCTTCGCCGTCGAGGCATTCAGCGTCTGGCCTTGACCTGGCGTGATCTGCACGTCAACGGTTGTTCCGCCGACAGGATTCACCAACGCGGGAGCGTTCGTGACGCTGAACGTCGCCACCGGTCCGCCAAGGGTCCACACGAAAAGCCCTCGCTCGATATCGCTTCCGATGATCGTTCCGCTGGGGAAGAACGGCCAGATGTTCCAAAGGCCGTTGAAGTTTGCCGTGTCTGATCCTGGGTAGGTGTCGAAGTACGCGATTTCCGGCGGATTCGTGCGGCTGACCGACAAGTCGAACACGCGGAGTCCTGAGCGGTAGTTTGCCTCCATCAAGAGGTTGTTCTTGATGAACAGGTTATGACCAACTGCGGTATTGCCGTTCGTGAACGAACCAAGGTAGGTCGTCGCACTGAGGTTGCGAACGTCGACGACAATGGTCGTCGTCACCGCAACAGAGTCACCCTCGTCGAGCTCATCGTTGATGTAGAAATAGCCCAGATCGTCAAGCCAGCCTTGGTGGCAGTAGCGCGCATTGGGATAGCTCACAAATCCAAGCTGCACGGGAGCTGCTTTGTTCGTGACATCGACGATGTACAGACCAGTGTTGACGTATCCGTTGTTCAATCCACCGCAGCAGAAAGCGATTTGCTTGCCCGCGTAGGCACCTGCTGTGTACGTCTTGACTTGGCACTCGTGAATGTAGATGTCCGACCAAATGCCAACATAGGTTGGATTGGCAGGATTGCTCAGGTTGTACATGCGAAGGCCATTCGAACCGCCACCTGCGCGGTAGAGGTAGCCGCTCACGTTGTCGACGGCAAGCGTGTGCGTGGCAGCAGTCGTCGTCGTCGGAGCTGTGACCGTCGATGTAAGGGTGGCAACTCCGTTGTCGATCTGCGAAAGATCGATCACTTGAATTCCACTGCCACCTTCGCTGGCCGCGTAGCAGTAGTTCTGATGTGTTCGAACGTCACGCCAGAGGCTGTTCGGACCTGCAACGAAGGCCTTCAACTGCGCGTTTGCCGGATTCGAGATGTCGACGAACGCAGTACCGTCGTAAAGACCGATGATCGCGTACTCCTTCCCGTTCGGCGCGATGTAGCCCCAACAACTGTTCGCGTTTTGCGCGCCTGGCGAGAGCGTGTTCAGAGGGAGCCAACTCTTCAAATTGACTCCCGAAGCGTCGAAGGTGCCTGCCACGCTCCCGTTCGATTTCGGGTCGTCCGCGCGGAACGCCGGTCCTCGGAACGGCTTCTGACGGTCACGGATCTTGCCGTCGTCTTCGTGCGCGAAGGCAGCGCTCGCAAGAACAGTGCTGCAGAGGGTGATCGCGGTCAGTAGTTGCTTCAGCATTTCGTACTCATCTCCAGTTGCTTCAACGCGAGGCTTTCGGCTTTGCGCGGTTTTCTCAGGCTTCGGATTTGGTGCGTCCGCAAGGTTGTCGAAGCACCGCGCCCATTGTTCGGTCTGTTCAGGTCGGTCTGCACATGCACCCTGCCGCTGGGCCTTTCAAGAAGCTGTTCGAGGAATTCTCGACGGCTGCAAGAGGACTACTCGATGGCCGATTCAGGGCCGATTCAGGGCCGCGTGAGGGCCGGTTGAGGATCAGCCAAAGGTAGTTCATGAACGGCCTTCGCCAAACCAGTAGCTTTCAAGGATTCTGTATCAACTCCGCTTTGGCACACAATGTGCCCGTCTGCGACCCCTTCCGCATCGAACCTCGAAGGTTACCGCTCCGAGGTGGGAGAGGTTCGCGCTTCCGACACACTCGGATCCCTTGTCCACTCCAGATTCGGTGTCTTTCCGGAGAGGCTTTCGAGGAATCGGACAAGGTCGGCGCGTTCCCCTTCCGTGAGTCCGAGAGGTTCGAGCACTGCTTCGCCGTGGTGACCAACGGGCGAGGCGCCTTCGAGCGTGTCGTAAAAGCGAACCACGTCGGCGAGCGTTCCAAGGCGGCCATCGTGCATGTACGGCGACGTTTGGGCCACACTACGAAGCGGCGGCGTTCGGAACTGACCGAAGAGTTCGCCGCTTCGACGGAGTGCGCGCACCATCTGCCCTTTGGGCGAACTCGGTGCATCGCTGAACGCTCCCGCTGCGTTCCAAGGGTTCGCCTTCACGAAGTCGACCGCAGCAAGGCGCGCGGGATCGTCGGCGACACGTCCGTTGGCGCCGGTGAAGCCGAGGTTGTGGAACTCTTCGTCGGTGAACGATGGTCCGCGGTGACATTGGTAGCAGCCGCCGCGAGAGACAAAGATCGCCATGCCGCGCAGCGCCGACGAGTCGAGGTCCGACGCCGCGACTGCTTGACCAGCTTTGAGCGCCGCGACCGCGCGATCAATCGGCGCTTCTCCCGACGTCAGTTTGCGCTGATACGCACCGAGGGCCTTCAAAACGTTCGCCGTCGTTTGATCGACCACCTTCTGCTGCGCTTCCGTCCGCTGCGCACCGACTTGGAGCGGATCCGTCGAGGCCGACGAGAGTTCACTTGGAAACGCACCGAAGACCGCCTCGTGTTGCGTACGAAGTTCGGCGTCATCACGAATCGTGCGCAAGACCGTCGCGCGATCACTGCCCATCTCGACAGGATTCTCGATTGGCGAAAGCGCCTGCGACCAGAGCGAGTCGAACTTGCCATCCCAACCGAGCCAGCGACGACGCCCCGCATCGAGCACCGTCGGTGAATTCCGCCGCGTTTCGCCGATGCCCTGCGCGAGCGGACGACCATCCGTAAAGGCGCGCGCAGGATCGTGACACGTCGCACAGGAAACACCTGCGGGCGAGAAACGCTTCTCGAAAAAGAGGCGCTGCCCGAATCGAGCTGCTTCGACGTTGTCCGCGAATCGATTCGTTGCGTCGGCCGCAATCGGCGGCAGCGGCGACATGCGCGCGATCCGCGCTACTTCTTCGTCGGTCAGCAACGCGAGCTCCGCAGGAAGTGTTGCGCGCGCGATTTTCGGCGCAGATTCCTGTGAGTGAGCGAGCGCCGACGCATCAAGCAACAGCGTCGCGAAGACCATCGGCCACGCCGAGAAC
>JAIYCA010000097.1 GCA_027488265.1 Planctomycetaceae bacterium | reverse complement strand
TGCCTCTTCGTTTGCAGGCGGGATGAATCCGGACACATTCTCACCCATGAGGGGTCCCGCCTTCGCCCGTGCTCTCGTGCGGGTTGATCGGTGATACTGCGCACATGCTGATGAAGTCGATGCATCGTTCATTCGCGGTCGTGGCGTTGTGTGCGCTTGGCGCGCCGCTTTCTGCGGCCCCCTTGCAAGAGATGTTGCGAGAGACGTTGCAAGAGACGTTGCAAGAAACGAAGCAAGCAAGAGAGCAAGATTCGCCGCGCACGACCGCCGCGTCGGCGGCGACCGTCTCGGCATCGGTCGACGTGTTCGTCGGCGGCGAAGGCGGATATCCCGTCTATCGCATTCCATCGATCGTGCGGCTTGAGCGCGGCGATGTGACGCCGCGATTGCTTGCGTTCGCGGAAGCGCGCGGGAGTTACGCCGATGTCGACGAGAACGATCTCGTGATGCGCGTCTCCGACGACGACGGTCGTACGTGGCAAGTACAGCGCGTGATCGCCGAGATCAGCAATCGTTCGCTCAACAATCCAACAGCGGTCGAAGTGCGCACGGGTGCGCATGCGGGGCGCGTGATCTTGATGTTCCAGTCGTATCCGAAAGCGCGCGGCGAGCACAAAGTCGTCGAGGGATATGGCGTGTCTCCCGATGCGCCCGATGATCTCGTCTGCCGCACCTACGTCATTTCGTCGGACAATCGCGGCGAAACGTGGACGGCGCCGCGCGAAGTCACGCGCGAGGTGAAGCGGCCAACGCGCGCGACGAGCACTGCGACCGGCCCTGGTATCGGCATCGAACTCTCACGCGGCCCGCACAAAGGTCGGCTCTTGATGCCGTTCAACGAGGGGCCATTCGACCAGTGGAAGGTCTATGCCGCGATCAGCGACGATGGCGGCGACACATGGCGTTTCGGCGAAACCGCGCCGGATGGCGCGAAAGGCGTCGCAAACGAAGTGCAGATGTTTGAACGCGCAGATGGCGCGGTGGTTCTTAACGCACGGCAACATCTTGGCGCGAAATGCCGCAAAAGCGCGGTCTCGACCGACGGCGGCGCGACATGGAGCACGCTTGTCGATGAAGCGAATCTCGTTGAGCCGCAATGTATGGCTGGCGTGGTGACGGCCGATGGAGTGACGGTGTACTACACCGGCGCGGATAGCGCATCGCGGCGTGCGCTCGGCACACTGTGGATTTCGCGCGACGGCGGTCGCACATGGCCCGCGAGTGGTTCGCCCGACCGCATCCTGATCGAGCCGGAGGGCTTTGCGTACAGCGTGCCTGTGATCCTCGCACCAAACGAACTCGGCGTCCTGTACGAGGGTGCTGGTTACAAGCGCACGGTTTTCCGCCGCGTTGCGCTTCCGCGCACGCCGTAACGCGGCTCACCCGAGCGCACATGCCCGAACGCGAACGTGCGTCGCGCTACTATGCGCCCCATGCGAAACGCACTTCTTGTCGCGGCGCTCGTCGCCGCTCCGATCTCACTCGCGCCGTTGATGGCATTCGCACCGCTTTCGTCGCAAGAAGCCGCGGCACCGACATCGGCAAGCGCCATCACCATGGATCCCATCCACTCGATGGCGATCTTCCGCGTGCAACATCTTGGTGCCGGCTACTTCTACGGCCGCTTCAATGAACTCACGGGCACCGCAACGTGGCCGCTCGATGACAGCGCTGCGCCGACCTTCGATGTGACGGCTGAAGTGAAGAAGGTCGATACGGGTAGCGAAAAACTCGACGGCAATCTGCAAGGCCCGAACTTCTTCAATCAAGCAGAATTCCCGACGATTCAGTTCAAGTCGAAGTCGGCGGAGCGCGTCGGTGAACGTCACTGGAAGGTGAAGGGTGACCTCACGCTGCGCGGTGTGACAAAGGAGATCGAAGTCGATTGCACGGTGTCGGGCGTTGGTAAAGGCCCAACCGGACAGAAGGTCGGCTTCGAGTGCATGTTTACGATTCTTCGCGCGGAGTACGGCATGAAGTGGGGGATCGAAGCACCGAAGGGCGCGCTCGGCAACGAGGTGCGCATGACGATTTCGCTCGAGGGCGATGTTGCGAAAGCGGCTGGTTGATCGATGGACGGCGTCGTTGGCTACATCCTGTCGGTGGTGGTGATTCCCGCGCTCGTTGCGGCGGCAGTGGCGTCGATCGCTCTGGTGACGCCGCTTCGGCGGCGCACGTGGGCGGTGGAGTGCTTTCCCGCAATGGCGGTGGCGCTCGCGTTTCTCGTGAGTTTCACGAACGAACTCGGGTGGACAGCGGTTGCGCGACAAGTCATCACGATCGAAGGTGACGACGCGCCGTTCGAGCGTTGGCATCGCCTTGGGCTTGCTGCGCTCGTATTGATGGTGGTTGCGATGGTCGTTACTGCGGCTCGTGCACGCGTGCCGCGCGGCGGAGCACCGATCGTGACGTATGTCGCGGTTGGGTTTGCTGGCGCGCTTGCGGCGCAGTTCGTGCAGTTTCCGCAGCCGAACTTGATGAAGCAGCTCGGTCTTGCTGCCCTCGTCCTTGCAGCGGGCGTCGCACTGCCTCTTGCAGGCGGCGCGATCTATTGGATCGCATGGGGCGCGTTTGGAATCATCGCGGCGCTCGCTGGGCTTGGTGGTTTCGCTTCACTCGCTGTGATGAGCGGCGCAGTAAGCGTCGCGTCCCTTCTTATCGCGATTCTTGGCGCAATCGGCGGCAAATTCGCGAAGGACGCGAAGCCCATCGAAGCGGCAGGAGCACCGCTGGTTGTTTGCGCGGTGATGCTCGCACTCGCGGCGCGCTGTGGCGACGCGTACGACCAATCTCAGACGCCCGATTGGCTTTGGTGGCTCGTGCCGCTTGTGCCTGGTTTCGCGCTGATTTTCACGAAGCAAGCGTTGCGAGCTCCGTCGATCGCCGCAGCGACGTTCTGGCGCACACTTGGCGCGGCTCTTGTTGGCGTTGCGATACTTGGTGCAGCGCTTGCGATCGATGCGTCGAAAGCAAGCGGCAGCGACGACGCCGACGATCCCTACGCCGACATGTACGGCGGTTGACGAGCGAACGCGTTGTGCAGGGCTTCAGCAGCCCGCGCCAGCTTCGTCGAACATGATTTCGAACGAGCCCGACGCCGCGTCTCCCGCAACTGCATCCCCTCGCATCGTGAATCGAACCGCAAGACGGCGGCTCTTCGGGCCCTCGCGCTGCGCTGCGTGCGAAAGTTCAATGCGCACGCGCACGGGTTCGTTCGTCGCGATTTGCTTCGACATGCGAAGGTCGAGCGAAGTTCCCCAGACCGGAAACGCTTTGGTCGCGTATCCGAGCATGCGCAACGTCGACACGATGGCGGCATCTCCCGCGAGTCGAATCGCGAGTGGCATCGAGACGAAGCCGACGGGGCTTGAAACTGCGAACTCAAATTCGTAGGCATGCGTGCCTTCGCTCGTCGCGGCGATGTACGCGAAGCGCTCCGCGCAGAGATCTTCGCGCAAGACTTTGCTTGAAAGCGGCGCAATGACGTCGAGCGCGAGCGGCATGCGCGTTTCATGCATGGCTGCGAGTGCGCTCCATGCATGGCCGCGGGCGAGCGGTTCATCAAGCCCCGACGCGCGCGGCGTTGTGCGTTCGATCGCGCCGTTCGCGCGGAGTACAACTGTGCCTCCGCTGCGACGACCGTTGAATGTGCTCGCGAGCGACGCGCAATAGGCACCCGCGTGTTGCACGAGCATCGGATCGCCAACCTTGAGGCTCGACGTATCGGTTGCGGGAAGGAGCGTGTCGCCCGAGAAGCAAAGTGGCCCGCCCAGCGCGTCGTTTCCGCTCGTTGCGAGCGTGTGACCATCTGGCCCGAGGACAGGATGGTGCCACGAGAGCAGCGTGATTTTCGCGAGTTGATCGGTGCCGACATCGGCGATCGTCCAGCGCTTGCCGCGCACGTTCTTCACTGAAACGACCGAACCGAGAAGCGCGACAGCATTGCCGACGAGCGCGTGGCCAGGCTCGAAGAGGTAGGTGAAGCGCGGATCAAGCGCGCTCGCAAGCGCATGTCCAAGCGCATCGATCGATGGGAACTCGTCGGTTGATGCGAATGGAATTCCAAGTCCACCACCGAGATCAAGCAATGTGGGAAGCACACCCGTGCGATCCGCGATCGCGTCGGCGATTTCGCCAAGATGCGCCGCGAGTTGAACGAACGGCTCGACGTGGTCCATCTGCGTTCCGACATGCGCGTGCAATCCAGTAACGCGCAGCGTGCGCAACGACGCGACCGCGTCGACAACTTCTTCCGCGGGAATGCCGAATTTCCCTGTCTTTTTCGCATGCGACGTGAGCTCACTCCACGCTTCGCACTTTCGATAGCGAATGTCGATCGCAGGATTGACGCGTACCAAGAGTTGTCCGAGCGCAGGCGCGTCGCCGGCCTCACGCGCGGCCGTCGCTTGTTCGTCGATTGCCGCGAGGAACTCGCACGAGTCAGCAACAACGGTGCCGCCTGCGACGAGCAACTTCCACGCGGTCGAGAGGTCTGCAGCGGGCGAGTTGTAGGCGATGCGCGCATTCGGAAATCCCGCAAGCCGCGCGAGGAGAATCTCCGCAGGTGATGCGCACTCAGCGCTTGCACCAGCTGCTGCAAGCAACTCGAGGACGGCCGGTGAAGGGTTTGCTTTCACGGGAAAGAGCACGTGTTCAGGCGCGCCCGCAATGCGTGTCCACGAGTTGAGATTCGCGAGGAGTTGCGCTTCCGAAACAACCCAGACATTCGAGCCGTGTTCGGCAAGCAACGCGCGAAGATTGAGCGCGGCGGACCACGTTTCGATGCAGGCTTTCTCGGGAGCTGCGCACGCGTCGGCGTATGGCGTCGCCGATGGTCGCGTTGCGCGTTCCACAGCGAGTTCGACAGGTGCCGCGGGCATGGGAATGCCAGCAGGCTTGCGAGTACGGGTAATGACGCCACGTGCGGCGGTGCGATCAGACATCGGGCCTCCTCGCAACGGGCTATCGCGGGAGGTCGGACGAGACCGGCGCGAAAACGAACGCTGCACAGCGCATCCGCGCGAGGAGCAGTGATCTCTCAGATGAGGTGGAGATTTCATAATCCGCACCGGAAGAGGCATCGCAGCCGCAGGTCACCGACGTGCGAGCGCCTCACATCGCGCGGTGATCGGCGAACGTTCGCCGACGATAGCGCGCGCCTTCGAAACGAGCGCTTCGGCGCGCGTCCGCGATTCCAAGCGATCCGACGGATCAGCGCTGGAGCCAAGGAGTTCGCAAAGTCCGAGTTCGACGAGAACGCGCAGTGCCCCATCAACCTCAGGATCTGCATCGACCGCCGCGAGATCTGCGCGCAGGAGGCTGATCCAATCGGGGTTTGCGACGAACGATGGCTGCTGCCGCGCATCGACGAGGACGGGTATGACGGCTGCGCGCAAATGTGCTTCCGCGACGCGGCGAGCGTCGCTGGAGTCGTTGGAACGAATCTGTGCGAGTTCACGCGGGAAATCACGTGCATACGCAAGCAGCGCTTCGCGGCCATCGCGCGCGCCGATGCCACGCGCAATCGAAGTGACGGCACCTTGCACGATGCGCGATGCCAACGCCTCGCCGAGGATGAGTTCTCTCGCTGAGATGGCGTACAAATCGATCGCGATATCACGCTGTCTGTTCGAGGCTGCGGGATCTGATCCACGCAACTGTGCTGCAAGCAGTTCGTGTGCGCGCGCGAGGTGTCGGCGTGCGTTTCCGCGAAGGGAGAGAGCTTCCGGCGTTTCGTCCGAAACGATTTCGATCGATTGCGTATACATCGCAATCGCCTCGTCCAAGCGGTTCTGACGACGCAACGCAGCCGCAACACGGCTAAGGCCTGTAACGGTCGCAGGATGCCCCTTCCCGAAGTGCGCTTCGCGAATCGCCAGTGACTCCTCCGCGAGCGCAAGCGATTCAACCGCCTTTCCAGATTGCTCGAGGAGATACGCGGCGTTGTGAAGAAGTCGCGCGCGATCAATTGGACGCATCGCGTCGAGGCTTCGCGCGAGATTCGCGGCTTCGACGGCTTGCTGCGTCGCTTCTTCCAAGCGGCCAAGTTTCTCGAGTGCAAGTGCTCCGGTGGAGAGCGCGTTCGCAACCGTCATGGGTGCATTCGCCGCGCGCGCGAGCTCGATCGCGCGATCCGCGTGTTGAAGCGACTCTGGTTGCGGCCCTTCGTAGTGCAGCGCGCGCGCCAGCGTCGCATGGCCCTCTGCAAGAAGCGCGGGCGATTGGTGCGTTTCTTCGAAGATTGCGAGTGCGCGCCGTGCCGTTGCCGTGCATCGGCGACGTTCGCTCGTACGCACAAGCGCTTGGCTCTCTGACATCAGTGTCTGCGCGAGACGAACCGGATCCGTTGCTTCGCTTAAGAGCGCAGCAGCGCGTGCATACTCATTCGCGGATCGTCCATAGTCGCCGATCTCGTGAAACGCGCGACCAAGTGTGAGGCGAAGATCGATTTCCGACTCGCTCGGTGTGCCTGCGCGCTCAAGGCTCTCCGCTGCGAGTGTGAGGATTTCGCGCGCACCCGCACGATCGCCCGCCACTTCGCGCTCACGCAAGTTGGCGAGCAATTCCTGGAAGAATCCGTTCATCCGCTCCGCACGATCGCGTGCACGATCGGCTTCGTCGGCGCGTTGCTCTGCGGCGTGACGTGCGTCGCGTGCGTCGAGAGCGAGTACCGCGGAGAGAGCGGTGCCACCAACAACTGCGGCGGCCGTGATCGCGGCGAGTGCCGTCATCGCGCGATGTCGGCGCACGAATTTGCGCGCGATGTACCACGCGCTCGGCGGATGTGCATCGATTGGTTCGCCCGACAAAAAGCGCGCAAGATCGCGCGTGAGCGACTCTGCGCTCTGGTATCGACGCGCTGGTTCCTTCTCAAGCGCGCGAAGCGTGATGCAATCGAGTTCACGCGCGACGGACTTCCGTTCACGCGAGGGCGGCGCAGGTGTTGCAGTCTTGATCGCTTCAAAGAGCGGAAGAATCGGGAGCGTTCCATCGAACGCAGTTCGCCCAGCGAGCGCTCGGTAGAGCAGGAGTCCAAGCCCGTGCACATCCGTGCGCGCGTCGATATCTCGCGGATCTCCCGTCACTTGTTCAGGCGCAGCCCATGCGGGAGTTCCTGCGAATCCGTTGGCGCGCGTCACTTCCGTCGCACCGGTGAGCGCTTTCGCGAGGCCGAAATCAAGCACCTTCGGCTCACCCGTTGGGAGAATCAACACATTCGACGGCTTGAGATCGCGGTGCATGATGCCGCGCGCATGCGCAGACGCGACCGCGCTCGCGACTTTCTCGAGGCACGCGACAATCGCCGCCGTCGCATCACGCGCTCCGAGACGTGACCACGTGTCGTCGGCCCAGCGATCGAGCGGAACACCGTCGATCCACTCCATAACCAGTAGGCGCGCGCCATCATCAACTGGTGCTGCGAGGAGTGAGACGATGTTTGGGTGTCGAAGTACGGCGAGCGCCTCGGTTTCGCGGGCGAAACGAGCACTTTCAATGCTCGTCGCATCATGGAGCGGAAGTCGCTTGATCGCCACACGACGGTCCGTGCGCGATTCGACCGCTTCATAGACCGTGCCTTGCACGCCGCGCTGCACGACTCGGACGAGGCGATATCCCGCAAGTTGACCAAGCGATTGGTCGTTCGCGTCGTGGCGCGTTGCCTGCGCGGTCCGGCGCATCCAGTCATCCGAGAGAAATACGCGCGCGACTTCTGTCTCCGTCGCGATGGTGGAAGCGATCTCTGGCGTGACGCGCTTCGTCGGAGTTCCATCGAACGGGCTTCTATCCGTGGGCCCGATCGCGGAATCGCTCGTCGCATCTCTCGTCGTGTGCGGCGTCGGCGCGTCGTCGTCGTGCCGCAACGTCAACCGTCTTCCTCCGCGATCTGCGCGCTCACCAGTTCCTGCATGCGATCGCGAATCCGTTGCTTCACCTTGTGCACAGCTTGCGTCGTCGTTGCGAACGCCTCCGCCGTGCTCTCGATCGACGTCCCCGCGAGGAGCCTCTCGAAAATGGCCACGCTGTCCGGCGAAAATGTCCGCCGGATCTCCGTGAAGGCCATTCTGAAGTGGTGGTCGATCCATTCGTTCTCGAACGCGCGCTGCGCCTCAACTTCTGTTGTCGGATCGGCAGCTTGCTCGACCGGTGTCGAAACAAACCCGTCCTTCACTTCGATTAGGCACTCCGACGCGGAGATTGGACGCCGTTTTCCAGCTTGTCGGGAAACTTCATTGCGGACCGCTCGGAAGAGGTAATCGCGAAAGCGTCCTTTCGAACGATCGAGCGTAAAACCCTGCATGGCCGAGAGTAGCGACTGGAAGACGGCCTGCGCGACATCCTCGGCGTCGGAGGGCTGCAGGCCCTGCTTCATCGCGAAGCGGACCACGAGTTCGCGATAACCCTGCTCAAAGCGCGTCCACGCGATCTCGTCATTCGGATCGCGCAGCCGTGCGATGAGGGTGTGTTGGGTGAGCGGGACGGCCACAGATCGAGAATGTACGACGGCCATGTGCGCCTCCAAAATGAGAAAGCAGGATCCGGTGAAGTTCGTCTGAGTGGTGCGGCAAAGGCGGCCTCGAGGGTCGATCTCCCGGGGCCTTCTCGCAGGGGCCTTCTCGCAAGGCCTTCTCGCAGGGGCCTTCTCCCAGGGCCTTCTCCCAGGGGCGACCTCAAAAGGGCGGCATCCAAAGTCCGCGAAGTGCTCGGGTGGGAGAAGTCGTCGGCGACTCACACGGAAGCCCGCACGCGTTGATGGCACG
>JAIYCA010000392.1 GCA_027488265.1 Planctomycetaceae bacterium | reverse complement strand
GCATCGTGTCGTGTGGCACTACCCCCCTGCGAAGCAGGAGGTAGTGGCTTGAGCTACGCACGCACGCAACGATTCAAATCGACACTTGGGAGTCACCGCGAACCCTGAATCTCGCCATCACCAGAGGTGATGCCACACGAAACGTCGCGCTTTGCGAGACCTTATCTTCTCGCGCTTCGCTTCGCTCCGCGCTCGTCAGCGGCAGCCGCTACAACTCTTCGTCTTCAGCGGGAATCGGCGGGACAACCTCCTCCGCATCGCTCTCCGCCCCATCAACGCGTTCTTGCCGCGTGATTTCTGCATCGTGGATACGCCAGCCGTTCGCGGATGCGGCGACGGTGAATCGCCCCTCGTATTCGTTCGTGCGATCGTGGGCATGTCCCCAGTGGGTCACGCGTCCATCCACCTGCCACTTCGCATCGACCGTGAACGCCCGCGCCGCGACGCCCGCTTCTTCGATTTCGCCTTGTGAGACAACGCTTGTCGCGATCGGTCGCACGCTTACGACACGACTCATCGCGCCGCCCTCCTCTTCCATCACGAGCGCGCGGCGCACCGAAAGATAGGTCTCTTCAAGCAACTCTCCATCGACGCTCTCCGCGAGCGCGTCGTAGATCGAACTCTCCGCTTCGTAGTCGAACGCGCGGTAGAGATTCGTTTGAAGCGCGGTGAAAATGCGCGTTGCTTCGGCGGGATCAAGTTGTGCGGGCGCTCTCGTTCCGAACGAGAGAAACGCCGGCCCCGAAGGCCGCACGATGATCACCACGACTGCCGCGAGCACACCTGTCCCCAGAGCAACGACCGGCGGACGTTTCGCAAGCGCCGCTGCGCCGAACGCGACGACGAAGAGCCCAATCGCGAGCGTTGCGTACGGCGGCACGAACGGCGTGGGCGCCGATGGCGTTGGGACTTTCTCAAGCCGGGACGAGAGCTCCCCCGAAGGCCGCCGCCACGTGAACCCTGGCTCCGCGCGCGTGAAAAGCACCGACGAACGCAAGCCATCTGCGGTCCATTCGGTCGCGATCTCAAGCGGCGGCTTCTGCGGCAGCGGCGAGAGCAAATCTGGCGGGTACGCCGGCCACGCGAGTGATATCTCGTCGGGTGCGGCCTTCAGCGGGTAGGCGAGGTTGAAGAAGATCTTGCGGAGCCCCTTCCAACCGCTGATCGGAAAGAGCGGAAGCAGCGACTCATCCGGCGCGTTCACCTGCACGGCTCGAATGGCCGGCGGAACCACGATTCCATCGATACGAACGGGCATTTGCTGTGCGAAGTACCGTTCGAGGCGCACCGCGATCTCGGGGAGTTCGCTGTCGTCGATCCGCTCGGGGTCCTCGCGGGATGTATCGATCATCCAGTCGAGAAAGACCAGATTCATCGACGCTTCGATCACGAATTCGGCGCGGTCGACGCGAAAACGAAGGTCGACGTGTGGGCCATCTTGCGGATGCCGTTCGGCAATCAGGGCGAAAGATGCGCGTTCAGCCGTCGCGGCATCCGCCGACGTGGTAAAAATTCGCTCCGCGCTCGCTGTTGCCAAACAGAGCGCCAAACACAGTCCCGTACGCCCCACAGACATTCCCGCAACGCGCCCTGCACGAATCACGATTCGCGCTTCGAATCGGGGTACGAATCGGGGAACAAGCCGCGAACCCAGCCCCGTCTGACTCGCTCCACTCAAAGGCCAAAACCATGCACACGAACGATTGTCCGCAGACGCGCTCACTTCTCTCGCTCTCGGTCGGTGGATGGGTTCGCACATTCGTCGCATCGGCGGTGATTGTCGCTGTTCCCTCGACGTTTGCACAGGACACGAGCGAAGGAACCGCGAAGTCGACCGAGAGCGCAACCGAGAGCGCAACCGAGAGTGCGACGGGAACTTCCACCGCAACCCCAAGTGCGCCCGCGGACAATGTTCCAGCGGATACGGCTCCCGCGCCGACCGATCGTCCGCAGATCCACAAGGCGATCGGTGCTGCCGAGCCGCTCGTCCAGAGCTTCAACGAGCACCTCACCATCCTCGCAAGCCCGTGGATGGAGGGTCGCCTCCCCGGAACCCGTGGCATGGAACGCGCGATGGAGTACATGGAAGATCAGTTCCGCAAAGCGGGACTCGAGCCTGGATTCCAGCCGTCCGAAGGTGGTTCGAAGACCTATCGCCAACCGTTTTCGCTCGGCGGAAAGCGCGAAGTTGTGGAGGAGCGCATCACGGCTCTTTGTGGCAACGAACTCGCGTTCACCGCGGGCACCGACTTCAAACTGACGAGCCTCGGCAAGTCGGGCTCGGCAGAAGGCGAAATCGCGTTCGTTGGTTACGGCATCGAAGATGGCCCCGAGGGTTATTCGAGCTTCGCCGACGACCACTCGCTCGAAGGCAAGATCGCGCTCGTCTTCCGGTTCGAACCCATGAACGAGCAGGGCAAGTCGCTTTGGTCTGAGGGTGAAGGCTGGTCGGGCCGCGCAGGTTTCGCTGGCAAGATCGGCGCGGTTGCGAAGCGCAAGCCCGCCGCGATCATCGTGGTGAATACGCCCGGCGCCGATGACCCCCGCATCGACAGCCTCACCACCGCTGGCGGCGGCCGTGCCATGGCCGACGCGCCGGTCTTCATGATGTCGACCGCTGCGGCAGAGAAACTCGTTGCCGCGTGCGACGGCAAGCGCTCGTTGATGGACTTGCGCAAACTCGCAGACAACCCGCCCGCCGATCAACCGAAGAGTTTCGACCTGACCGGTTCGAAGGTCTCGATCGCCGGCCGCATCGAAGAGAAGCCAGTGCTCGCGGAAAACGTCGTCGGCGTGCTTCCTGGCCGCGGCGCGCTTGCGAAGGAAGTCATTGTGATCGGCGGTCACCTCGACCACCTCGGCCAAGGCGACTTCGGTTCGCGCGAAGGTCCGGGCAAACTGCACCCGGGTGCCGACGACAACGCGTCGGGCTCCGCGGGCGTCATTCTTCTCGGCGACCTCTTGAAGAAGGAATACGACACGCTTCCTGCCGAAACCCCGCTGCGCACGATCGTGTTCATCGGTTTCTCCGCCGAAGAAAGCGGCCTCAACGGAAGCCGTTACTACGTCGACAATCCGATCTACCCCATCAAGGACACCGTCCTGATGATGAACTTCGACATGATCGGCCGCATCAAGGATGGCCGTCTTTCCGTGACAGAATCGAATGCGAAGGGCATGCAGGAATGGGCTGCGCCGATTTACGCGAAGAGCCCGCTGACGATCGTGCGCGGCGAGCGCTCGGGCGGCGGCAGCGACCACGCGAGTTTCCAACAGGCGGGCGTCCCGATTCTCTTCGCGATCATTGCCGACTTCCACGACGACTATCACACGTCACGCGATGTGTCGGAACTCATCGATCGCGAGGCGTCGGTCGAAGCGATCAAGCTTTGGCAAGCGCTCGCGTCGGATATGGCGCGTCGCCCCGAGCGATTCGAACTCGACACGACCGCAGGCCCAATGCGCGCGCAGCCGATGCGTGTGCGTGCCGGCATGCGCACCCGCGAACTTGAGGATGGCGGACTCGAAGTGGTCGACGTCACCAAGGATGGCAGCGCTGAGAAGGCGGGCATCCAAAAGGGCGACCGCATCATCAAGTGGAACAAGAAGGACATCGCGACCCGCGCAGAGTTCGTTGATGAACTTCGCACCCACGAGGTTGGCGACAAGGTGCAGGCGGTCTTCATCCGCAACGGTGAAGAGAAGACGGTCTACGTCGAAATGCAGGGCGCGCCGAACTCGCAGTAAGGCGCGCTGACGTGGCCGTGATGTTGCTGTGATGTCGTTCTCACGTCACGGCGAAGGCACTCACAAGAGCCGCAACTCGTCGCGCAGGATCGCGGCGAGCTCGAAGTTCTCACTCTGAATCGCCGCGCGGAGCCGCGCTTCCAATTCGGAGCGCTGCGCTGGCGGAAGCTGCGGCACGAGCGTGTCGCGCAGCGCGCGAAGCGCGGTGACGTCTCCCAGACGATCAAACTGGTCGCCGATGCCCACGCGCTCGGCGGCGTCGCGAAGCATCTCGAGACCAGCATCGATCAACGCCCCTGCTTCACGACCCCGACCTCCGGTCGCAAGCATGGCGGCGGCGGCCCGTGTGCGAAGGACAATGGCCGAGAACCTTGCGCCGTCAGCCCACTCCCCTTCGAGATTGGTGGCGGCCTCGGCGAGCAGTGACGCGCCAGCCAGGACGTGATCGGCGTCGGCGAGCGCGCGCTTCGGCTCTCCAATGGCGAGGAACGCGATCGCTCGCTGCTGGTGTTGCACGAGTTCGAGGCGAAGTTCCGCGGCTTCGCCGCTTGTGAGGCGCCCCCGGTGCTGCCGCGCCCGCTCACGAGTTCGCGCGAGCACCGACGGCCGACGGTCCGGCCTCCCTTCCGCGTCCATCTGCAGGATGCCCATCTCGACGCGGACTTGAACGACCTCGCGCCCATCCGCGACGCGAACAATGCGCGCGTTCAGCCGACCCGGCTCGTAGGGAAAGTCGCGCAGAAACTGTTCAAGATCGAGGTCCATGGACTTGGGGCAGCGAAAGGGGCGCGAGGAATGGCGCGAGGAATGGCGCGAGGGATGGAGAGACAAGCCGAGGAACTGGCAAGCGAATTCTGGCCGGACAGTCCCCTTTCCCCTCTCACATCGGCCCATCCAAACGGAAAGTTCGTACCACTCCTTGCAATTCGAACACAACCTCTTCCATGCTCTGTATATGCTGTGAAGCGTCGGCTGGGCTGAGCCGACGCACCGAACGGAGGTTGTGATCCTGAGGTTGTGTGCGCCCGACACGGAGCCGGTTGTAAGGCTCTGAAGAGCGGCGTACGGAGAGTTCCGCCCACACGGAAGTGCGGCGTCGAGGGAGCGTTCAAGGAAGGAAGTGCTGAAGCGGGCGCGCCATGCGCCTCGTGCTGCGTTGTGATGTGTTGTGTTGCGATGTGTTTCGCAATCCGCACCATGCTGCGCAGAACCGCGGAGCATTTCCTGATCTGAATTCCTGCGACACCGACGATCGTGAGGAACCGAACTGCTCCATCGTGCGAAGCAGCGTTGTCCTGCGCGGCACGAGGCAATCCCAGGTCACATGTGTTCGTCCCCGGAGCGTAGCTCCCATCCAGAGGTTCACATGGGTCGTTCTTCTTTGCAGTCAGATCTCCAGCTCTACCTGCGCCAAATCAATGAGGTGCCCCTTCTCACTGCTGAGGAGGAGAAGGATCTTGGTTGGAAGATCATCAACGACAATTGCTTTTCGTCGAAGGATCGAATGATCCGCGCGAACTTGCGCTTGGTCATTTCGATCTCGAAGAACTACGTGAACCGGGGCCTGTCGCTTTCGGATCTCATTGAAGAAGGCAATATTGGCCTGATTCGCGCGGTGGAAGGTTTCGACCCCGCGCAGGGCGCGCGCTTCTCGACGTATGCATCGTGGTGGATCAAGCAGGCGATTAAGCGCACGCTGATCAACGCGGTGCAGCCGATCCACATTCCGGCATACATGGTCGATCTGATCGCCCGCTGCAAGGAGGCGTCGCGTCGGCTTGAGGAGCAACTCGGCCGTCAGCCATCGACGCAGGAACTCGCCGACGATCTCAAGATTCCGGTGCGCAAACTCGTGGTCGTTCGTCGCGCTGTCAAGGCGTACAACGCCCCGAGCCAATCTCCTTCGAATGAACACGGCGACGGTCCAGATCTGCACGAACTCTTCGAAGATCACCGCAACGGTAAGCCCGAAGAGGCTGTCACGAAGCGCGAGGAATTCCGCCTTGTGCTGCAGCTTCTCGAGCAGATCGATGAGCGCGACGCGCGCGTGATTCGCCTTCGCTACGGACTTGAGGGCAAGGAGCCTCTGACGCTCAAGCAAATCGGCCGCGAGGTCGGGTTGACGCGCGAGCGCGTGCGACAGATTGAAGTCGAAGCGCTCCGACGGCTGCAGCAGAAGATCACCGACGATCGCCCGCTTCGTTTCCTGCGTTCGCTGATGCAGGAAACGGACGAGGATGTCGGCGCATCGCGACTCGCGCGGCGCGAGGTACCGCGTCACGATGTGCGCGTCGAGAACAACAACGACGTGCGCCGCACTTCACCAAGACCTATTCCGATCACGCGCCGCGACGCGCGGATTGGATAAAGACTCCTCACCGGACAAACTCCGGATACGGAGAAAGATGAACAACTCCCCGCGAAACGCGGGGAGTTGTGTTAGGCGTCATGTAAGCGCCCGCGACATCATTTGAGCGCTCGCAACCTGATTTGAGCGCTCGCAACCTGCTTCGCAACTTGCTCGCTCTGGTACGCCTCGCCGCGAATGAATCGCGGCGGGCTGTTCTGCGCCAAACGTCGCCGCCGCAGCGGCGACCGCGACAAGTTTGAGCGCTCGCAACCTGCTTCGCAACTTGCTCG
>JAIYCA010000151.1 GCA_027488265.1 Planctomycetaceae bacterium | reverse complement strand
TTCTCGCGAACTTTCAGGCGGAAATCGGTGCATTCTGGCGTCGGTGCGACAGCCGTGATCATGACTTCACCACCCGAATACACCTGCGCTTGGTTCCAGTTGTTGAGTTGGCTTGAGACGACGGTTCCCGTTTCGTCCATCCATTCGAATTGGTAGCCGAAACTGCGCGTGCGGAATCCGTCGTTCGCAACGTCGACTTGAGCCTTCATCACGCCGCCAGGCGTGCGCATAAGTCGCACATCCTTCGCCTTCAAGAAGATCTCTGAAAGCACGTCATTGACCTGCGTATGGAACGGAATGCTCGTCGTCGCCTTGTCGGTGCGGGTCGAAACCGTGTTGACCGATCCGCAAGAAGCGAGCATGGGCAGTGCGAGTACCGAAAACGAGAATGTGATTCCAAGGCACCGCGATGTTGAATTCTTTGTGAGAAGCATGCGTAACCCAATCTGTAAGGCAGTTTCTAGTTCAACACGATTTCCGACCGTGCAGGAGACTCATTCGAGCAACGCGCCGCTGAACCCCGACCGACGCCGCACACGGTACCCCGATTCCAAACTTCTTATGGTGACTTGGGCATTTCTGCAGCAAGCGTCGCCACCCGCACCGACGCAGGTGCCCCACGCGCGGGAACATCGACAAACACCACCGCACTCGCCCCTGCCGTCACCTGCGCGGTCGCGATCGGCGCGCCGCCGTCGGCAACGACGATACGACCATCCGCGGGCGTTTCGACGCGCGCGACGTGTATCCGCTTCGGTGCCGTGCGCCACGATCGCAAATCTGCCGCGGTCGACCCGAACTGGTACGCAAGCCCAATGATCAAGCCATACGACCCAAACTGTTCATTCAGCGCGTAGGTCGCAGCTGACTTCAGGGCCGTTGAAATGATCTCTTGCGTAATGATGAGCGGCAGTTTCTCCTTGAAATCGGCCATGACCATGCGGTCAAAGTCAGAGACCGCGGCCATCGGATAGCGCGTGTCTGCGTGGATGATCTCCGGCGTCGCGACGCCGACATCATGCTGCGCCATGTACGGAAACGCGGCGACGCCGACGGAAAACTCTTTGCGATACGCAGCGAGCCCATCGAAGAGCACAATCCATGTGTGCGGTGGAACTTGCCTACTCGTGCGCTTCGCCTCGAGTACCGCAAGATCGCCCGCAATTTGCGCTGCAACGAGCGCGTCACCTTCGTTCAGCGCTTGCGTGCGGCGAAAGGCGTAACTCGCATTTTCAAGATCCGTTTGATCGGGCTCAAAGAGCAGGAAAATCCCACGTAGATACGTCGCGAACGGATCGGCGTACTCGGTGTACGCCTTCATCGACGCGAGATTCGCGTAGTTCGTGTTCGACTCAATCTCTGATGATGAACCGTAACTCACGCCCTTCGTCGTCGCTTCTTCCTTGGAAGCATCAAGACGCGCTTGCTCCTTCTCGATCTCGGCTTCGTGCAGCGAAACCGCGATCTGTTGCCACGCTTGTGCACGATTGAGTGCGATACGCGCTTGAGCACGATCGCCCGCCACGAGCGCGTTGATCGCGATCATCGTTTCGAGCAATGTTCGTTCAGGATTTGTGCCGCGATACTCCGAAAGTGTTTGGTTCACTGCGGTCGTCGCGACAGCTTCCGTGACCTTCGCTTCGGCCTTTTCATCGAGATACGGCTGCACGATGGCATTCGCTTCGCTGAACGCGCTGTTCGACGCAGCGAGATCGCCAGCCAACTGCGCCGTTCGCCCCGCTTCGAGCAAATACACCAACCGATCGCCGTCGCTCTTGCTGAGATCTTGCACAGACTTCGCCGTGAGTTGACTCGCCTCGGCGTAACGACCGCGCGCGCAATCGGCGACGACTGTGTCCATCGTCTTGCGATACGACTGTTGGCAACCTGCGAAAACCTGCGTTACGACGAGCAAACATCCAACTGAAAGCGCGCGCGCGCTTGGCAACGAGATGCGCGCCACACGAAGTGCTTGGTGGAAATCAAACTTGTGACCGATCACGATTTCAGCCTCCTCAAGGGAAGAACTCATTCCAGTAGCTCTTTCCGAGTTCGAGATTCTGCACGTTCGATGTGTCGAATCGAATGTTGCTGTTCCGCAGGAATTCGCCGAACGCTCTGGCCGTTTCGAGTTGCGCTTCCGTCAACACCGCGCGTTCCTTCAGGTTCTGCAAGAACGCTGCGAGTTCCTTCACGCGTGCGAGTTCCGCATCGGTGATGCGCATCGCAGGCGCGATAGTCATCCCTTCGCGCGTCTTCATCATCGCGCTGTAGGGCTCGAACCCCTTGCGTTCCACGCGAATGTTGTGAATACCCGGCCGAATGTCGAACGCGCCTGGCGCAGTTCCGATGAGAAGTCCGTCGACGTAGACATCCATCTGCATCGGCTCGAGTTTGTATGTTCCCGAGGTGACCGTCGGCTTGCCGTCGATCATTTGAATGTCGGGTACCGCGAGATCCGCGAGCACCGGCCGCACTTGCACGAGGACGTCCGCCGCGGGCGCAGTGGGCGTGCGCATGCGGCCCGAAAGTACGGTTGCGCGTGCTTTTTGCGCGAGTTCTTCCGACGCGGCGCGCAGCAAATCAGCGACAGGAATCGGGTCCGACTTCAGGTTCGGTGTTTCGCGCCGGTTGTCTGACTTGACGACATTTGCCGATGCCAACGCGCCACCCGTTGCGCCATCCACGATGCGATAGGTCACCGTGAGGGTGCGTTGAATGACCTTCGTTTTCACCTGCAGCGCGGGATCTTCGAAGTCGGTCTTGCGTTCGGTGAGCGATGTGATGGTGGCGACGACGAGCGCATCAGCGCCGAGACTGGATGCGAGATTGACCGCCGAAGTTCGATCACTCAGTTGGCGATCAAGTTCGAGCGAGCCTGGGACATTTGTGCCTTCATTTGCGCCCGATTTCGCCAAGCGCGCGACGGCGTTGATGACGTCTTCACGCGCGATCAACTCAACCTCGGGTGACGTGATCGCCGCGCGGAACGCGTCTTCGACGACACCAACTTGCGACGCGTCGCCGCCGGCCATGTCGCCAACCACATCGCCTGCAATGCGATCTTGCACGAAGAACGCCAATCGAAGCGGCTGCGTGGCCGACGCGACGTTGTTGGTGCTTTGCGTAGGCGTGTTCGCATTCGGAAGCGGTGGAAGCGGCGGGGCGACATCAGCTCCTCCGGTGGATGAAGGCGTAGAACCTGGTGCGGAAACTGGCGCGGAACCTGGCGCGGGCGCTGCCCCAGAGGAGGCACCGTTCGTCGTCGACTTCGCCGTAGGTTGCGCGGCGGCTCGACCCTCGCGACGGCACGTCGCCGACGAGCGCGCGAACTGGCCCGCACCTTCCGGCTCGCCATCCCCGCGGCGAAGAATCGAATC
>JAIYCA010000455.1 GCA_027488265.1 Planctomycetaceae bacterium | reverse complement strand
AGGCCGAGGAGGCGCGCGGTTTCCTCCGCATCCTGCACCGAACCATCTGAAGAAAATCTCGACGGCATCAGAATGCCCGTGACATTCGACGCACCGATCGCCGCAGACGCGAGCGCCGCGACGAGCGCCGAATCAATACCGCCCGAAAGTCCGAGCAAAACCCGCTTGTGCCCCGTCTTCGTGAGGTAATCGCGCAACCCAAGCACGATCGCGTGAAATCGCTCAGCGTCCGCATCGCTTGGCGCGAGCGCAATCTCCACCGCAGACGAACTCGCGGTGTCATAGACGACGAGATCTTCTCGAAATCGCGCACACGCCGCGACGACGCGACCATCGGGCGCAATCAAACGTGAACCGCCGTCGAACACCAAATCATCTTGTCCACCGACCGCGTTCACGCTCGCGATCCAAGCGCCACTGGCGCGCGCGCGTCGCGTGAGTAACGCCGCATGCAGCGCGTCTTTCCCAGCGATGAATGGACTTGCGCTCGACACGGCGAGTACGCGCGCGTGTTGCGCGACGGCATCGCCGACAGGATCACGCTCGTAGTTCCGACGAGCTGTGACATCACCCGATTGCCAGAGATCTTCACAGAGCAGCGCCGCGACACGGGCACCCGCTTGCTCGAAGATCGTTGAGCGTGTTGCGGGTTCGAAGTGACGGTCCTCGTCGAAGACGTCATACGTCGGGAGGAGTTGCTTCCGCGCAAAGCCCTCGATGCACCCCGCTCGAACGATCGCAAGCGCGTTTGCGAGTGGACGACGTTCGGCGCGAACTGGAAGCCCGATGAGCGCAGCCATGTTCGTCGGGACGACGCGCGAAAGACGTTGCGCCGCAGCAAGGCATGCTTCGGCAATTCCGCTGCGCTCGACGAGATCGCGCGGCGGATATCCGAGGAGCGACATTTCAGGGAAGACCGCAAGTTCGGCGCCAAGCTCTGCCGTGCGCGCGATGGCCTCGGCGTGGCGAGCCTCGTTGCCGGCGATATCGCCGATCTTCGCATTGATTTGGCAGAGAGCGATCTTCAAGTCTTATGTCCGTCAAGTCTTATGTCCGTCAAGGCTTGTGTCCGACGTCTGGCTTTGGTCCTACGGGTCGCGCAGGATAGCCGCCCGAAACGTGCATGCCGACGAGCGCTGCGAGCGGAGCGAACACGAGCGTTGCGATCGTGAGTGATGCGGACAGCACAGGTGAAGCATGCCAACCTTCCACCGCGCCCGCCACGAACGCGGAGTAGCTGGTGTAGCCGCCGCACAGGCCGACGAGGAAAAACGCCTCGGCCCATTCGATATCGCGATGCACCTCGCGATGGACCTCGCGATGGACCTCGCGATGGACCACGCGTCCTCCGACGCTTCCACGCGTTTGAGCCTGTTCGAGGATTCCACGAAGGAACCCTGCCACGAGCGCACCCGACAGATTGACCGCGAGCAGCGCGGGCGCCGCAAGCCACGGTTCACGCGCGGCATCGGGAAGCGCGACGGTCACGACGAATCGCAGTGCCGCACCGAGTGCGCCACCGACCGCAACCAACGCGAGGCGCTGCCACAGTCGCAGTTTGCGGTGCGTGCTCATGGGTTCACCCCGCGCGAATGATCCGACGCGAGCAAACTGAGCGCGAGGAAGATGGCGACTGCGCACGCAAATGCGACGGGGATATGCAGTGCAACGCGCTTCCAACGTCGCTCGCGAATCATGCCTGCGACGTCGACCGCGAGCGAGCTCCACGTCGAGAGCCCACCGGCGAAACCAAGGACGACAAGTCCATGGATCGCGCTTCCATGGATCGCACTCGGTGCGGCGGCGCCAAATGCGACGACAAGTGCGACGACGGCGCAGGCGGCGAGATTCACCGCGAGTACGCCAAGGTCTGCGCGCTCCCAGCGCTCGCGCGCGAAGTGAACCGCGCGATCACGCACGACCGAACCAATCGCAGCACCGACGATCGCACCGCCGAAGTTCATTGCGAAATCAAAATCGAGGATGTCGCCCGCAGCAAGAAACACGCGTGAAGGAGAACCGATCCACCGCCGCGCCGCAACCAGAGCAGGCGGTGCTTTGGCGCAAAAACACGCGCGCGCAGGGAGTCCCTGCGCGCGCGTGATCAACTTTCTTTGCTGTTCCGTTGTCGACTCACGCAACGAGCGCGTGCGCGTTCTCGATCATGTCAATCACTTGACGCACCGTGAACGGCTTGCGCAGCACGCTGTCGTAGCCGCGGCCGACGAGCTGATTGATCTGACCATCGGTCAGGCGGCTCGACATGCCGATGATCTTCGTCATTTGCAGGTCTTCCGAACCGCGGACGAACGCGCAGAACGCGCCACTTTCCGCTTCGGGCATGTGCACATCGAGGAGCATCACGTGCGGACGGAACTTCTCACACTCGGCACCCGCAGCGAACGCACCGTGGGCAACATGCACGTCGTAACGCGTCTGCTCCTTGAGCACCTTCGACAGCGTTTCCGCAACGTTTGCATCTGTGTCGACGATGAGCACACGCGGTGCGCCGCTCATCAAGCCGTCCATCGGGATGTTGTGCTTCTTCATGAACTGCATGAGATTCGACACCGGAATGCGGCGATCCTTCGATCCCGGAATCCGATAGCCCTGGAGTTGTCCAGAGTCGAACCACTTGCTCACCGTGCGGCTCGCCACATTGCAAATGCGGGCGACTTCGCCGGTGGTGAGGACATCCTTCTCGTTGAACTTGAATCCGTCGCGCATGGCTTTACTCCCTACTACTCCGTTGATGCACGCTCCCGCCAACCCTCCGTTGGCTCGCGGGCTCTCCTGCGCGTTTGGGATCGGCGTGTCAGATGGACGAATTCAGACATCTGCAAGGAATGCGCAGTTGTTGGCAGAAAGGCGGACTTTGCTCGTCCGAGAACGGCAAGTCTTGCCGAGTATCGGCGCTGATGCTGGGATCACTCGCGCGAAGTCGTGTCGTGCTGCCAGCGGTCTATCCCCTGTTTGCGCGCGACTTTGCGACGATCCACGCGCTCAAGCCACTTCGTGAGTGCCCAAACTGCAAACGCGGGCAGCATCCACGGACGCTGCAGGCAGGCTCGCCCAACAACACCGAATGTGCTCGATGCGTCGTGCTGGTCTTTGCGAAGCGGCGCGAGCGGTTCGAGTTCGCGCGCACCTTCACGCTTGCGCGCCGAAATCGCTCGGAGCGCTCGGTAGTTGCGCGGCACCCGCACGATGGCAAACGAGCCCACGACGGTCGCACGTTCCTCTCGTGCGAACTGTCGCTCGACGTAACTATCGTCGGCGATGATATTGGGGAACGAACCCCAACGCGCTCGACCCGCACGAGACACGCAATACGTGCCTGATCCATTGGGCGCGGTCGTCCAGTGATACGGGTTGAAGAAGTCGGCGGCGTAGTACAGCCGAACGAGCACATCACTTCTTGAACACTCAAAGCGCGGCTGCGCAGCAACGACGCACGCCTCCTCGCGCGATGACTGCGCGAAGATCGCGCGCAGTGTTCCTGGCATCAACTCAATATCGCCATCGAGAAAGAGCCGCGGATACGTGTCTGCGCCTGCGTCGCGGAGCGCGCGCTCGCCGAGGTTGATCGCGTTCGTCTTACCGCCTTCTGCTGTTTCGACAACCAGTACGCGCGCGCTTGCT
>JAIYCA010000353.1 GCA_027488265.1 Planctomycetaceae bacterium | reverse complement strand
CGCTCGGCCTCCGCGAAAGCTACGGCACAGATCTCGACTTCAACGAGAAATAGCGTGAATTGCGCAGGTGAACGCTACACTTCGCGCCCTTCAACGACTGCGAGACTGCATCGCCTTCGAACTTCATCAACTTGGGAAACGGAACCACGCCATGGCATCGAACTTCACAGTTTCCACGATCAACGCGCGCGCCTCTCGAAGCATCGCCGCGCGAGCCTTCGTGCGCGCAGGCACCTTGGTTGGCACGCTGATGAGCACACTCGTTATGACACAAGTGGGCTGCCAAACTGTGCCGACGGGCGCGGGCGTCTATCTCGTGACGATCGTCGACGCGAAGTCAGGCAAGCCCGTCGAAGGTGTCGAACTCCAAGCGTCAGGCGCGGGAGTCCGCGCGCGCGGTGGAAAGCCTGCGCAAGGAACCACCGACGAGGACGGCGAAGCGACGCTGGCGTTTGGCAACTGGGGCGCCGTCGACCTCATGCTCAACGCGAGCGGCTCGGAAGAGCGTTGGTTGGTGACCCAAGATCGTGTCTCGGTGAACGGCGGAAAGTCGTCGAAATCACCGCTGCGCATGATCGTCGGCTCGGGAACCGATGGCGGCGTGTCGCGCTATGCGGTCTCGATCACGCGCGTTGAACGCGGCCCGAAACTCGACAACTGAAGAGCGGTCTTCGCGCCGGCTGCGTCGAAAGTGAGCGCCGCCGGGCGCATGGCGATCCGGCGGCGACCCGGTGGTGATTGGTCTGCAGGAATGTCGGTCGCGGCTCAGCCCCACGCCGAGAGCAGCAGCGAGAGATCCGCAGCACCGACCGTGCCGTCGCCGTCGATGTCCCCGACGCCGCTCGTGCCCCACGCCCCGAGCAGGATCGAGAGGTCCGCGGCGTTGACGCTGCCGTCCCGATTCAGGTCCGCCGGATCGAAGCACAGTTGCGACGCCGTGGACACGCACAGCGAATCCCATGCGACCGCGCAGCAGTAGGAGTCGAACGAGCAGACCGACTCGCAGCAGATCGAGTCGCTGCAGCCCGGTCCGTGCGCCTCGTTGCAGGGGCCGCCGCTGCCGCAGACCTGCGCGCATGCGACCGGTGCCAGCGTGGCGGTGCCGAGGATCGCCGCGCCGTTCTCAGCCGAGAACCGGATGAGGTACTCCTCTCCGGCGACCGTGAAGAACGTGAGCGATGCGCCGAAGGGCGAGAGCAGGCATGCGCCCCCCGAACTGTTCGTGCAGTCGATCGACAGGCCGCCGCACGACCGGTACGCCGCGATGGTCGCCTGGCTCGTGAGGGCGCCGGACGCGCAGAGGCGGATGGTCGTCATGCCGGAGCAGGTCGCGCGGAGGATGCGCCAGGTCGCGCGCGTGTCGTTCACCCCGCATCCGGCGGCCACGCCGTCTGGAACGACGCCGGTGGTGTCTATCGTGAAGGTGTTCGGGAAGAGGTTCGACAGGAGGATCGCGTCGGCGCAGGTCTCGCCGCTGCGGCAGGTCGCGAGCGCGCGGTCGGCGCAGAGTGCGTCCCACGAGGTCGAGCAGCAAAAGCTGTCGATCGCGCAGACGCTCGTGCAGCACTCGGCGTCGGCGCAACCGGGGTTCGCGTGGACCTCGGTGCACGCGCCGTTCGCGGGGTCGCCGCAGCCGAGGCAGTGGTACTCGGCGCCCTGCACGCACAGTGTGTCCCAGTTGACCGAGCAGCAGTAGGGGTCGAACTCGCACACGCGGCCGCAGCACTCCGCGTCGTTGCAGCCTGGGGTGGGGCGAGCGACGAAGCAGCTCCCGCCCGAGCCGCAGGATGGCGAATCGAGACCGGTGAAGAGGACGAGCGAGCCGTTCGTCAGCGACGCGAGGAACGTCTCGCTGTCGCCTGTGATCCCGAGGGCGGCCGCGGCGGTCGGCGCCGCGATTCCTCGCGACGCGAGGAAGTCAACCGCGGTCCTGAACCCTTCGTCGAGCGCCCAGACCGTCTGCGGGAACGATGCGCCCGTGGGGGTCGTCGCCGAGAAGACGATGGTGTCGAGGGCATCGTTCGCACCCCACACCTTCAGCGTGCTCGCACCACCAGGGAGCTCGAGGATCTGGTCCTCGCTCGAGGTCCGCCGCACGAGCCTGAAGCGCTGCGAGCCGTCGGGAAGCGTGCGCCAGGTGCGCAGCAGGATCGTCGAGGCGTCCCAGTTCATGAAGATCACCTCGCCGCTGACATCGGGCGCGGGCACTGAAAGCGGGATCAGGCTCTCGCCTGCGGTATCGTCGCTGCGGAAAGGCTGCGCGCGCACTTCGCCACCGACGAGCGAGTAGCTTGCGCCGCCGCAGATGTCGGCGAACGGCGCCACCGCCATCACCTCGGGGATCGGGCCCGCCGTCGGCACCGAGTAGGGCGTGAAGGACCCAGGAATCCACCGGTACACGGCGCTCGGAGAGCCATCACCGAGGAACGCGCGACTCTGGAGCCCGGGCACCGGCGGCGCCGCTGCCACGACGCATGTCGAGTAGGCACCCGCAGCAGCAACGAATCCGCCCGCGGCGGCGTCGTACAGGACGGCGTTCACGAAGAATCCGGTGGGGTTGGTCCGTCCGCCGACGAGATCTCCGCGCGAGTTGACGCTGCTTGCGATCCACGGGTCGCCGTTTGGAGCGCTCGGCAGCCTGACCACGCCCGTCGCGATCGTCCAGCGATCCGTGACGACTGGTGACTTCAGATCGGGGAAGTACGAGCGGACGACGGTCGACCCGTCCCGGCTCAGGATGAACGAAACATCGGCGTTCTCCGAGGTGTTCGTGTAGAGCACGATGGGTTCGCTTCCGCCGATGGCGGCCGTGCCGACGAGTGCCGCGGCGAGGTGGGCTGCGCGCGGAAGGAGTAGGGACAAAGTGTTCCAGTTCATGGCGTGGTTCCTCGAGGTTGATTCGTTCTGAGAGCAGAGACCGGATCTGCGGCGGCCCGCCTTGCCGAATTCTCGCCGCGCGTGTGTTGAATTCAACTTCGGATGAGGGACTTCCGATTCCGAACGCCGTCCGGGGGCCTTCAGGGGGTAGGCCACCGACCTCGGCCGAGGCTCTCGGACTCCGTCGCGACGATGGGCGCAGTCCGCTACCGGCTGACGAGGGCTCGGAGGAGCGTCGGTGCGGCATCCGCCAGCCGCCCAGAGGTTCGCGCGAAGTTGCGAACGAACGCTTCGTGCGCGGGTTCGTGTCGATCGACGAGATCGGTCACGCCTTTGAGAGCGATGAGCGGAACTTGTTCCGTCGCGCAGACCGCGGCGAGGGCGGCCAGTTCCATGTCCTTCGCGAGTGTGCGGAGGTGGGCAAACTGCGCGAGTTCGTCGGATGTCGCGTCGAGGCTTGAACCCGAAGAGACGAGTCCAACGCGCGCGCTGATAGCTTCCGCGAGCGCATCGAGCTCGGCATCGTGCGGAGAGAGTCGAGTGTGCGCCCGCGCGACGGCGTCGAAACCAGCGAGCGCGACGCGCGCATCGTGAAACATCGTGTCGCGCGCGACGACGAGGTCGGCGATATCGAGGCCCTGCGCCGCGAAACCGCCCGCAGTACCCATGTTGACGACGAGATCGGGCTTCGCGACCGCGATGGCGCGCGTGAGCGCCCATGCAGCGTAGACCGGACCGATGCGATCACACGAGGTCGCGGTGTCGCGGCCCGGATTGCAGAGTTCGATTTGCGCGCTGCCGAGACGTCCACGTCCTGCATGCAAACGCAACGCTTGCGCGATCGGCGTGGCTTCGCTCTCCATCGCAATGAAGAGAAGTACGCGCGCAGGGTTCGTCGGCAGCGGGGGAAGTTCGTGCGACCAGTCGGGCATGTGTGCGATCGACGCTTGCGTGCGTCGTTCTCAGACAGAGAGTTCTTCGAGCGGCTTCGGTGCGGTGCAGGCAAGGCCGAGCTCGTTCGACAACCGCCCCGCGAGTGTCGCGCGCGCTGCGTCGGTGCCGTGGTTGAGAATCACGCGCGCGGGTTTGTGATCGAGTCGCGAGAACCAACGCACGAGATCGTCTTGATACGCGTGGCCCGAGAGGCCATCGACGCGCGACGTGGATGCACGAATCGGTACCACCTTGCCGCCGGTGAACTGCGCGCGATCGGCGCCGCGTTGCATCCGCTTGCCGAAGCCGTCTTCAGGTTGATATCCGCCGAGGAGCACCATGCAATCTTCGCGATCAAGCGATTCTTCCAAGTGCCGCAGCATCGGGCCTGCGTCCATGAAGCCACTGCCCGCGAGAATGATGCCGCCATGCACCATGCGATCGATTGCCATCGATTCGCGCTT
The DNA here is from genome assembly GCA_027488265.1 of Planctomycetaceae bacterium. Lineage (GTDB taxonomy): Bacteria > Planctomycetota > Phycisphaerae > Phycisphaerales > SM1A02 > QWPT01. The sequence continues at coordinate 2,924 of JAIYCA010000353.1, read as the reverse complement.
CGAAAGTACGTAGTGCAATTCGGGGAACCAGAGCGGCGCTCCGCCGGCGCGCACCGAGTCGCGTAAATCAGGCGCGAGATACTCAGGGTGCTTGTACAGCGATTCGATGCCGTACACCGCCATCGGGCTGTCGACGTAGACATTGAGTCCGTGCAGGAGACCCTTTGCGTGGAGCCGCGCGAGGCGATGCACGAGCAGTTGTGCGCGGCCGAGCGCGAAGACTGGCGCGAGCACTTTCAAGCGTTTCTGCGCGGCTTCCGCAACGATTTCCGCGAGCGTTTCGTCGGGATCGGGCAGTTGTCCGCGCTGGCGTTCACCGTTTGTCGATTCGACGACGATGACGTCGGCATTCGCAGGTCGGTGTGGTGCGGCGAGCAGCGAGACGTGGCCTTCGCGATCTGCGCCGAGATCGCCCGTGAAATAGAGCACGCGACGATCGGCGCCGACGCCAATCGAAAGCTCCGCGCTCGCGGCGCCCGGCGTGTGACCAGCGTTGCGGAATGTCAGTGCGACGTGCGGTGCAATCTTCACTTCACGGTCAAGCGGAACGCCCTCGACTTTGTCCATCGTGTCACGCACATCGGGCGTGTCGAAGAGGCGCTGCGCGGGCGGAAACTCAGGCGCGGGGCCCGCAACTTCGCCAGGCATGAGCGCACGGCCCCACGGTGCGCTGCCGCTGGCGCGCTCGTAAAAACGTGCGCGCTGCAACTTGGCACTCGAGCGAAGCACGCGGCCGAGGAGTTCATGCGTCGCGGTCGTTGCGTAGATTTTCCCGCGAAAACCGAGGTTTGGCAGCATTGCCAATCGACCGCAGTGATCGATGTGTGCGTGCGTGACGACGACCGCGTCAACGAGCGCAAAGTCGATTTCGGGCGCGACGGCGTTGCGTGCTTCGTCGGCGGGCGAACCTTGGAACATGCCAAAGTCGATGACGATGCGCGCCTTCGGCGTACGAACAAGTGTGCAACTGCCTGTCACTTCGCCGGCGGCGCCGTGAAATTCAAGTGTTGCGCCGATGATGCGCGTAGTTTCCGCGCTGTTTGCTTCGGTACGACTCATCGTGCGCCTCCCGCGTGCGCGGGGAACGCCGCCAAATCGAAGATTTCCTCGAGCGGCGACCACCATTCGCCCTCGCGCGCGAAAGGCGTGCGGCGCTGGAACGTGCGCATGAGTGCGTCCCACTCTTGCGTGCGCGGGTTGCTCGCGTAACTTTGGTAGCGCGCAGGGTCGAAGTCGTCGTCGGTCTCGACGAGCATAAAAAGCCGCGTTCCGCCGCGCCAAATACGCATGCCGCGAATCCCGATCGCGCGCAGCCCGTCGGTCACTTCCGGCCAGACCGACCGATGGTGACGGATGTACTCCTCAATCCGCGCGGGATCGTCGACGAGATCAAGGGCTTGGGCGAAAACGCGCATACCGAGAAGGTAGCGGAAGCGAGGTCGGCCCGTTGCGTCAACGAACGTGGCTTTCGAGAACGTTGCTTCAGACACCGTCGCTTCGGATACCTTGCGATCGATGGAAGCAGCGTGCGCGCAACGCCCGAACTTCGACTGGCTCGTGCTGACCGCTGCAAACGCACGGCAGGCGGCGGCCTACGACCTGCAACTTGCGGCGCGCTTCGAACATGCGCCGCTCGCGGGTGTACGGGGCGCCTTTGCGATCGCTGACGCACGCGACGCGCGCATCGGATCAGGTGCGGCAACCGTGCTCGCGCTCGCTGAAATCGCAGGCCGCATCCTGCGCACGAAGCGCGCGCGAACGTTTGCGGAACTCTTCACCGAGGAACGTGTCCTGATCCTCCATTCCGGCGGCGATTCGCGGCGTCTCCCGATGTACGCGGTCGAAGGCAAGCTCTTTGCGCCGGTTCCGATGCCGGCTCCCGGAAACCGCTGCGCGACGGTGTTTGATCTGCTGCTTGCCGATCTCGCGTCGCTCGCGCCGCGCGCGGGTGGCGAGGTGCTTGTGGGCGCTGGTGACGCGGTCATCGGCATCGAGCGCGATCCGCCGCGCTTTGACGGCGAGGGAATCATCGGTGTTGCGCAACTCGGCACGCTTGCCCGCGCGTCGCGGCACGGCGTCTTCGTGCCGTCGCGCCGCGGTGACGTGGTGGAGAGCTTCCTGCAGAAGCCGTCCGAACGCGAGATGCGCGCCGCGGGTGCCGTGCGCCGCGATGGTCGCGCGCTTGTCGACCTTGGGCTCTTCTCCTTTGATCCTGCGTCGATTGCGGCGTTGCTCGAGGGTTCGGGCGTGCGGCTTCGTGGTGGGAAAATCGTGGTCACGCGCGGTGGACTCGCCGATCTCGCGGCGCGCGCGGAGTTGCCGCAGGTTGATCTCTATCGCGAAATCGCGATGGCATTGCCTGCGCGCGCCTCGCGCGCGCGCTATCTCGCCGAGTGTGGCAAGGGCGCGCTCGCTCAGCCGCTCGGTGTCCTCTTCGATGCGCTGCGCGGTACGCCGTTTCGATGCGCGGTGGTTGAAACAGGCGAGTTTCTGCATATTGGTTCGATGCGCGAAATGCTCGAAGCGTTTTGTGGATCGCGCCCGAAGGCCGCGGATTTCGGCGTGGTTTTCTCGTCGTTTCCCGAGCCGCCTGCATCGGAAAAACGCGTGGGTTCCATCGCGGTGCTCGACTCGGTGCGGAGTCAAGTGCGAATTCCGCGCGGGAAAGCGGTCATTGACGCTTGTCGCATCGCGCGTTTGTCTCTCGAAGGCGACAGCATCGTCCACGGCATCGATGCGCCGACACTTCTGCTTCCGCGCGGAATCGCGCTCTTCCGCGTGCCCGTGGCATCCGGCGAAGCGCTCGTTGTTTGCGGCGTGGACGACGATTTCAAAACACGCCTCGATGCGGGCGGCACGTTTCTCAACGCAGATTTTGCAGCGTTTCTTGCTCGCGCAGCTGTTGCGATTGATGACATCCTCGT
>JAIYCA010000341.1 GCA_027488265.1 Planctomycetaceae bacterium | reverse complement strand
TCGATCGCCTCGGGCTCCGCTTGCGGCACGTAGACGAGTGCGTCTTCGCCATCACGAAATGCCGTCGCATTTCGGAAGAGCAGTTTGAGGAAAGCGCTCTCTTCGGTGCGGTAGACGTCGACGGTTGCAAACTCAGCAGTGAACTCGGTCTGCGTTCGCCCATCTGGGCCTGTCTCAATCGCGGCGACACCGGCGAGCGCGAGCCGCGTCGACGGTCCGCGTTGCAGCGTGCCATCGCCTCCCTGACCAACAACCTCTTCGCCGGGAATCACCATCACCTCATCGGCGTACAACTGCGTGTTGCCGACGCGGAACGCTTCGCCGCGCTCGACCGAACTCACGAAGAGTCGCGTGACGTCTCGTGTGATCAAGCGGCGCATCGATGTCCAAAAGCGTGGGACTCCCGCGTCGACCAAGAGCGCCATGCCGAGGAAGAGCACGAGTCCGAGGGCGGCCGCGGGCATCAAGATGCGTCGATACGAGAGGCCCGCTGCCGACATCGCGACGATCTCATTGTCGGCCGCAAGTCGTGCGTACACAATCGTGCCGGCGAACGCGCCTGCGAATGGCAGCGCGTACTGCAGCATCGGCACCGATGCGAGCGTGACGAACTGCAGCACTTCCTCTGCGCCGAGGAGGTTCTGCATGATCGGTCGAATCGCCGCGCCGAATGCGATCACGGCGACGAGCACGCTCGCCGTCAGAATCTGCACACGGAGAAGTTCCGCGATGATGTGTCGAAGAAGGATGCGCGGCATTCCGGACGTGGCATCCTCCCCCGTTCGGGCCGTTCTCGCAACCACCATATTGGCCGCGGCAAACGCATAGACCCTACAGGCCGAACGGCGCTTACCCCGATTTCCGCCGAGCGCGCGGGAAGTCGCGTCTGAGTATCTCGAATTGCCGACGTCCCGAAGGCCCTGCGAACTTTCGCGGGATTCGTGCCGTCCGTCATGTTGATTCTGCGCACCGATCGACCGGAGAAGCCCCGCGACGCCGCGCGTCGCCGGACGTCTCACGTCTTTGGGCACCGCGCGGCGATCGCGCCCCCTCTTCGGCGCGCCAACGGACTCACGCTGGTCGAAGTACTCGTTGCCGCAGCAATCCTGTCGATCGCCGCACTCGCGGCCCTCGAACTGCTCGCGACGAGCGATGCCGCAGCCCTCGCCGCCCGTCGTCAGGCCATCGCCTCCGTCGAAGCGGAACGCGCACTCGCCGCGGCGGCGACCGCACTCCGTGATGGACGCGAACCGTCGATGCGACGAGTCATCGATCAAGAATCAGGCGGCGAAACGCTGGCGGGCTGCGCGATCGAAGTTCGCACAATCCGCGAGAGTCGCACCATCGGTGCGGTCGGCGCAAACGCTGCGGAGATTCCGATGGCTCGCCTGATTGCGGAGGTGACGGCGCCCGACGGAACAACGCTCGCGATGCTCGAGCGGCTCGCGCCTCGTACGTCAGGCTTTGCGGACGCGTCAAGTTCAGGGGGCGCTCCATGACTCGCCGCCGTGGATTCACACTCCTTGAGGTGATGGTCGCCGTCGGTCTCCTCGCGATCGTTGGACTCGCCGTGGTTGCATTCATCACGGCCTTTGCGCGCGGAACTCAGGCGCGCTCCCGCGTCTCTGATCCTGCGATTGAGGGTGCACTGCTCGTTGAACGCCTTCGTGCGCTTCATCCAACAACGCGCATCACGCTCGCGAGTGAAGATCACCTCGCGGCGCTGTGGCTTTCTGATCGCGTTCCCAGTTGCACGGTTCACCTCAGTGAACTCGGCTGGCTGCGATTTGATGCCGATTCAGGCGATGTCGTGCTCGAGCGGATTGAAGAGGACCGCTTCCTCGATGATCGCGCGCTCGAGAGCGAATTCGCCTCAAGCGCTGACTTTTTGGCACTGCGCGATGACATGGTGGACGAAGGCCTTCTCGTCTCGACGATTCTCGCCGAAGGACTCGATGACGTTCGTTTCGTACCAATGCCCCGCGCGCAGCGTGGCGAACCCAAGGCTGAACTTGTGATCGAATTCGAAGCAGAACGCGCCGTCGCGCGACTTGTGCTCTCTCACGCGAATCCCGAGGAGCCACTGCGATGAGCTTCCAATCGGCCATTCCAACATCGACGCGCGCGATGCGATCCCACCATGTGTCGCATCGCGGATCTCCACGCCCGCGAAACACACGCGGCTCCGCCGTACTGCTTGCGCTGGTTGCAGTCGGAGTGGCGACGCTGCTGGGACTCTCGCTTGCCGCGACGCGCGACGCGAACGTGGCTGCAAGCCACAATCTCGCACACGCAGCGTCCGCACGCGCGGCTGCTGCAGGCGCGTTGGAAGTCGCGGTTCAACTCTTGGCTGATGCTGAAACGAGCGATCCGCAAGCACTCGCAGAAGCCGATGGCGTTCTGTTCGATCAACTCACGATTGGCGAAGCGACCGCAAAGGCACGCGTCGTCGACCTCGCCACGGGTCTCGCGGCGGGACCTACATCCGATGCGGTTGAGCTCGTCGTCCAAGGTGTTTCGGGCGGCATTTCGCAGGTTGCTCGCGCGGTCGGCCGAATGCCTCGACCAAACGCTTTGCCGGAAGCGGATCTCGACTGTTCTGAGTTTGCGCTTCTCGCGATTGGAACTCTCTCCATCGAAGGAGACGCGCTTTTGGGATTGTGGCCGAACGCTCCACTTTCCGTACTGGCTGAGCCGGTCGCCTATGGCCTCGCGGATGGTTCACGCGGACGCATCGCGCGTTCCCCCGAAGCGAATCTGCACGGCACTGTCGCGCTCTGCGTTGGTAGTTTCGCGACCGATGAAGAGACGCGAGATGAGCAACTTTCGGAACACGCCCTCTCCATTCCTACACCGATTCACGTGCCGATGACAGCGCGTCCGCGCGATCGCAGGTTCGACGATGAAGAAAGCGTGACTCGCGCAGGCGCAACCCTCGATGGATACGTCGCGTTCGACATGTCACCGGAAGGCGATATGCGTGTACCCGCGCGCGCTGCAACAACGATTCGTGGCGTACGAGCATTTGACATCGGTGGAGATCTCCGCATCGAACGCGGCGCGCATGTCCGCGTGGAAGGCGAGACCGCGTTCGTGATCCGTGGCAATCTGGTCATCGAACCTTGCAACATCGAAGTCGCTCCTGGCGCGACACTCTCCATACTTGTGATCGGAAACGTCGAGATCGATGGCGCGTACGTCGGCGGCGAACGCTCGAATCCTGACGAAGTTCGCGACGCGACGGGACGAGCTGCCTACGACGGCGGAGCATCGCGCGTTTCGATTCTTGTCGAGGGCGAGAGCCAAGTCGTCATTCGCGAAGGAAGTGTTGTGAAGGGCGAGGTCTACGCGCCGCGCGCGGACGTTTCCATCGCGTCTCGTAGTGCGATTTACGGTCGCGTACTCGGGGCCGATGTCGCGCTTCGCGCTGGTACCGCGATCTTCTACGACCCAGCACTGGATAGCCGTCGTGGCTGGAGCGCACGCTTGAGTGGCATCTGGACCGAAAGCGGCAGCGTGCAACCGTCGATTCGCGAGGTCGAACAACTTTCAATCGAAGATCTCTCACGTTTCGCAGCGGCGACAGGTGTGTCGCCGACGGTTTCGCCCGCGTTCCTTCCAGTCGCGATGCAATCGCAAGTTGCCGACGTCGAGTCGGTCGAGGTGCGCAATGGAACCGGCGCAAACGCGCGAGAAGGTCGCGTGCGTACCTTCGCTCGTGGCATTGTCCGTGCGATTCAAACACAGATTGAGAACGGTCGCGGCAGGTGGTCGCGAGCAACGGAACGGAACGGTGAATCTTCTCGATCAGATTTGCTCGAAGGCGCGTTTACGTCACTCGGTTTTGACGCGCCGCAAGCCATAGATGACTAACGATGGGCATACAAACGTACATGCGTATACTCCGAATCTCTGAAACGACTGAATGAGAAGTTGAGTGCAAGGGATTCTGCTGGAGGCGCAAAGGGCAGGACGAGTTCAGCAAGACAAGTTCAGCGAGACGCGTGCAGCAAGACGCGTGCAGCAAGTTGAGTGCAGTGT
>JAIYCA010000429.1 GCA_027488265.1 Planctomycetaceae bacterium | reverse complement strand
TACGTCATCGTGAGTCGATCGGGCGGCGTCACCGCAGGACCTCGATTGAAACACGCGAAACGATCCACGACCGAAAGCGCGTCACTCCGCGGGAACAGGCTCGCGGTGTGTCCGTCGTCGCCCATCCCGAGCAACACGTAATCGAGCCGATCGTGACCCTTCTCACGCCAACCAAGCACCTCGCGCAATTCAGCTTCATAACGCACGTCGCCATCCGCTTCGTACGCGTGCATCGGATGTACTTGTGACGAGGGGATATCTGAGTGTTCGCAAATGATCTCGCGGATCTGCCCGAAGTTCGACTTCTCGTGGTCGAACGGCACGCAGCGTTCATCGACGATCCAAAGATGCGTGCGTCGCCATGGCATTTCGCGGAAGCGCGGATCGATCATCATGCGCTCGTAGAGCGGCATCGGCGTCGAGCCGCCTGAAAGCGCGAGATGGAAATCGCCGAACTGACGCACGCACGCTCTCGCCTGCATCATGATGTCGGTACCGACCGCGTCGAGCGCTTCGTCCGCATGATCAACAAGGACCACTTGCCCTGGCAGCCGCGGCGTTTCGGGCAAATCATCGGCCAATTCGTAGGTTCCACCGTCGCTCATTCCGCACAGCGTACCCGAGTACACGACGCGGTTACAGCGCTGCGCGATTGCGCATCGACTCTTCACTCACTTGAGCGGCGCGGCGCCGCACTCAGGGCAGAGAGCACTCGCGTCGAGACCTGTGCGCGCGTAACCGCAGGAATGACACCGATCTCGGCCGCGACGGATCCACCCACGCAGCATGCGAATGCCTGCGGACGCACCCATCGACAATCCAACGAGCGGCACGCCGAGGGCGACCGCATTCGCAAGCAGCGCGATCCAGCGCGGACGCCACGGATAGCCCTTTGCAGGGAGTGCTTCGATCTCCTCTGAAAGCGGATGGCCGATCACCCAACCGTCGTTCGCCTTCACTCCGAGTCCGTCGGTCCACCACACGCCCGATTTCGAAACTTCGTCGAGTCCGTAGTTTGGAACGACCTCGAAGACGCTGCGCTCGATCATGGCGCCACGCACGACGAACGCGCGGAACGGCCAGCCGAACGCGCGCACTTCGCCGATGCGCCGCGTTGCGACGACGTGATTTGCCGCGAGATTGAGTCGATCGCCCGGCTCGCTTTCGAAGTGCGCGATCATCCATGCGTCGTCGGCGACGTTGACATCGTCATAGAAGCGGCCGATCGCCGCACTCCGGCCGGGAAGAAACCCATCGCATGAACGGGAGAGATCGGGCGGAATCCAATCAGGCGTGCGCGTGACGGCGACCTGACCTGCCTCGATGCGCTCCTCACGCTCGTATTCCGGCAGGACATTGTCGGCGCGAGCGCGTCGCTCGAAGTCTCTCGCGCGTTCTTCCGTCTCCGCCGATGTGAACCGCTCGACCCAGACGATGTCGTAGAGGCCGCGGCCTGCGATGGCGAAGGCGGCCCAATCATCGCCAACGAGTACGCCGACATCGTTGCCTGAAACCGGTCCGCTGGTCGGCGTATCCAAGCGCGATCCGTCGCCCCACGCATGCCACGTCTCGGGCGTCGTCCGGCGCCAGAGAAGATCGAGGAAATCCTCGGTGTTTCCGCCGCCTCCGATGACGCCGGATCCGGGCATCGCGGGCTTTCGCGAGAGGTCACGTGCGGCGAGCATCGACATCGCGAGCGAGACACCAGAACCAAGGAGGAGAACAGAAACTGCGAATTTCGCGATTCGGCGAGCCTGCATTTCCGCTCCGTAGTTCGAATCAGCGCGCCTCAGTTTTGACAGCGCCGGACGTGCGGCTGTCGATCCGCGCGTGCTTCAATCCCAGCGCATTTCAACCCTCGCGCACTTCAACCCTCGCGCACTTCAACTCTCGCGCACTTCAACTCTCGCGCACTTCAACTCTCGCGTGCTTCAATCCTCATTTCGCCACGCGCGGCCATCGCGCGCGAGCAACTCGTCGGCCGACTTCGGTCCCCACGAACCGCACGCATAATTCGCCTGAATTCCCGCGCGCGCAACGGCAGAACGCTCGTCGAGGAACGGCATCACTGCGTTCCACGCGCCCTCAACTTCGATGCGGTGCTTGAAGAGCGTTTGGTCGCCGCGCATCGCGTCGACGATGAGCGGTCCGTACGCTTCGACAGGCTCAGCCTTGAAGCGATCGGCGTAATCAAGTTGCATGTCGACGTTCGCTGCGCGCAGTCCGAAGCCAGGCACTTTCACCTCAAAGCGCAGATTGAAGCGCTCTTTCGGCGCGATCTCGATGACGAGGCGATTGGGTGCTTCGCCGCCGAATCCCGCAACTTTGCGGAAGAGATTCGCCGCGGGCGGCTTGAACTGGACGACGACCTCGGTCTTCTTCGCTGCGAGTTTCTTGCCCGAACGAATGTAGAACGGCGTGCCCGCCCAACGCCAGTTGTCGAAGTGCACTTTGATCGCGGCGTAGGTTTCGGTCATTGACGATGGCGCGACACCCGCGAGTTCGTGGTACGCGCCTTCTTTGCCATCGGCCGCAAATTGGCCGAGTGCGCAGTGCGCCGCGACCTCATCGGCCGTCGGAATCGCAATCGCATCGATGATCTTGATCTTCTCTTGTCGCACGTTTTCCGGCGTGTACAAGCTCGGCGGCTCCATCGCGACAAACGCGAGCACTTGGAAAAGATGCGACTGAATCATGTCGCGGATCGCGCCCGTTTGATCGTAGAACGCGGTTCGCTGTCCAACAGAAACCGTCTCTGCCGCCGTGATTTGCACGTGGTCGATGTACTGCTGATTCCAAATCGGCTCGAAGATCGAGTTCGCGAATCGCAAGACAAGCATCGACTGCACGAGTTCCTTGCCGAGATAGTGATCGATGCGATAGATCGACTCTTCTTCAAATGCACGGCCGAGGCAGCGATTCAGACTCGAGGCACTCACGGAATCGTGGCCGAATGGCTTCTCGACAATGATCCGCTGCCAACTCTTCGCGGCGGGATCGATTGAACACCAACGCTTGCCTTCGACCACCAGACCAGCTTCATCGATGCGCTCGATGATCGGCTCATACAAACTCTCGGCAACCGAGAGGAAAAACAGCAGGTTTCCGCGCGTTCCGCGCTCTTCGGCCATTTGCGCGAGGCGCGCTTGCAGCGGCTCGTAGCACTCGCTCTTCACCGCGTCGCCCGCGAAATAGAAGAGGCGCTTCGCAAAGTCGACCCACTTCGTCGCGTCGAAACCCTTCGCTTGCTTTTCGACCCACGTGCGCAGTTCATCGCGCCAACCGTCGTCGGACTTCTGGGTGCGCGATACACCAAGAATCACCGTGGATGGATGAAGTTGTCCGAGGACGTGCATCTCGTACATCGCGGGAATCAACTTGCGCGAAGTGAGATCGCCGGAAGCGCCGAAGATGACGAGGATGCAAGGGTCGGTGGTGAGCATGGGAAGATGCGAGGCTATCGCAGACGCGAAGTGCGCGCACGGCCGAATTTCTTGGGAAAACGATCAATCAAATCGCGGGTGGAACTTTCGCGCCACTTCACGAAGTCGTGACTTGTCGACGTGGGTGTAAACCTGCGTGGTCACGACACTGCTGTGGCCGAGGAATTCCTGCACGGTGCGCAAATCGCAGCC
>JAIYCA010000466.1 GCA_027488265.1 Planctomycetaceae bacterium | reverse complement strand
TCATGCTTGTCGCGGTCGCCGCTGCGACGGCTCCCTCTGGCTTCATCCACGCCAAAGCGAGCGAAAGCGGGCACCTGAAGCGAAGCTTCAGCAGCCCGCCAGTCGCGAGCGCTCATGCTTGTCGCGGTCGCCGCTGCGGCGGCTCCCTCTGGCTTCATCCACGCCAAAGCGAGCGAAAGCGGCGGACGCGGCGTAGCCGCCCCGCCGCCAGTCGCGAGCGCTCAAACAAGCGGATCCGGCCGATAGATCTTCGTTTCGAGCGCCCACACCTTGTCGCTCCACTCGCCGCCGCCGGCGAACTCGCGCTTTGCGGCACTGATCGCCGCTTGGCTCTTCGCGTCGAGATTGTCGAGCATCGCGACGAAGACCGCCTCCGGTGTCGCCGGCGCTTTCGCAGCGCCGTGCTCGGGCAGTCCGTGATGCGAGACAAGAATGTGCTGCAGAATCCGCAGCGTTTCGCCAGGCAACTTGTCGCCCGCACGCGCCGCAGCGGCGGCCTTGATTTGCAGCCACACCGCACCACGCACGACGTGCCCGACAAGCTGACCTTCGGTGGTGTAGTTGAATCCTCGCTCCCACTCGAGTTCAACGGTCTTCGCGAGATCATGCGCAAAGAGCGAGAAAAGCACGATGTCGCGATTGAGCGCTGGATACAGCGGCAGCATGCGATCCGCGAGCTCCATCAACTGATGGGTGTGCTCAAGCAGTCCGCCGATCCAACCGTGATGCACGCTCATCGCGGCAGGTGCCGCGCGGAAATTCTGCATCAATCCTTCGTCGGAGAGGTATTGCTCGGCAAGCGCACGCATTGCCGGATGTTCCATCGAACGGAGTAGTTCACACACACGTGCAAACATCGCGTCGACATCTTTCGTCGTCGACGGCAACAACGCACGCATCTCTTCGATCGTCACCTCGCGTGGCTCGATTTGTTCGATGATCAACTGCAATTGACCTTGATAGGCCTGAGTCGATCCGCGGAGAAACACGAAGCCCGCGTTCGCAATCGCGTCGAACTGCGCTTCTTCGAAACTCCACGCGCGCGCCGTGATCTCACCGCTCGCATCGCGCACCATGCACTTCAGATACGGCTTGTTCGTACGCGTTTGTGCAAGTTGCGGATTGACGATCGAGTAGACGCCCTCGACATACGTGCGGTCTTGCAGCGTCGCGATGCGCTGGTGATCCTGATTCATCGTGGATTCCTTCTCCGCCTCAAGCTCTTTCACGAGCTCTATCACGAACTCGATCTTGAGGGCGAAGGTCCAATGTAGCCGACCCACGGCATCGCGACGACGCGATCACGCGCTTCGCATGGCATGCATCACATCAGGAACGAGATCGGCAATTTCATGGGCAAGAAGGCCCGCATCGCCGTGCGCCGCAGCCCAAAGGTCGCCCGCACGTGCGTGCAATTCAACGGCCAACGCAGCAATCGCGCCGGGAAGCGGCACGGATGCATCCTTCGAGGCCGCCGAGGCAGTCGCGCGCCGACCACACTCAAACTGCGCGAGCAAGCCACCGACGATGCCCGCAAGGACATCGCCCGAACCACCCGTCGCGAGCACCGGCCCGCCTCGTTCACAACGCCACGCGCGAAGCCCGTCGCTTGTGATCGTCCCAGCGCCTTTCAACACAACTACTGCGCCCAGCCGTTGCGCCAACTCCATCGCCGCAGCAGGCCGCGTTGCGCGTTCCACACAGTCGACCAACGCACCAACAGCCTCCGCAAGCGCGGCCGCCTCGCCGGGATGCGGCGTGAAAATCACAGTTCCGCGCAGATCTCGCGCAGGCTCACGATGCGCTGCAAAAGCGCGAATGGCGTCGGCATCAACGACAAGCGGCTTTTCACCAATCGCAACAAGACGCATCACAACCGATTCCGCCGAGGGCGAACGACCAAGCGCAGGACCAATGACGACCGATGTCGCATCTCGCATCGCAGCATCGAGCACTTCCGCCGATTCGGACGCGAGTAACGCGCCTTCTGCGTCCACCGGAAGCGGCACGACCGTCGCTTCGGGCAAGATTGCGAGCGCTTCGGCTGCAAGCGGCGAAGGCACCGCGGCGATCACGCGCCCAGCGCCAACGCGCAACGCCGCGCGCGCCGCGAGCATCGCTCCACCAAGCATTTGCCGCGGCAAATGCGCACAGCCACCGATGACGAGCACTGTGCCGAACGAACCCTTGTGCCCTGCCTCAGGCCGCGCGGGAAGCGTCGGAAGCGATTCGAACGGAAGACCGTTTGGACTCACCGTCATGGCGCGGCGTTCCCTGTGGAATTCGGCTTTGAATCAGAGGGCGCGCTTGAAGGCTTTGCCGAGTTTACGGGATTCTGCGGTACGCCCGACTGTGCACCATCGACTTCCACGATCTCAACTCCGCCCACGAGCGAGAGTGCCTGTGCAAACGCAGGGTCCGACGCTCCGCCCGCGAGATCACTCGTGGCGACTGCGATGTGCCCAGCGTGAAACCGCGCATCGCCTGGCAACGTCGCATCGAAATCAACCCACGCGCGGCCAAATCCGCCCGCGACAAGCGGCGGATAGACAAGCGCCTGCGTCCAAAGATGCCAACCGAATCCTGGACCTTGCCCGCCAAGATCAGGAACGTACACAAGCCCGCTGACGACACGCGACGGGATTCCATCAGCACGAAGCAACGCCGCAAGAAGCACCGCGTGCTCGGTGCAATCCCCGCCGCGCGCGCGCGCCGCTTCACTCGCGGAAGCAAATGCCGTCGCGAGATTTTTGTCGCGCAAGTGCTTTGCCACGAGCGTGCGTAACCGATCGGCTCGCTCGAGCAACTGCGTTGGACCCGCGTTCTCAACGCGCGGCGGAAGCTTCGCGCGAGAAAGAAGTTCACGCACTGCTTCGCTGTCTGCATCGATGATTTCGTTCGGCTTCATCCAACGCGCGTCAGTGAGATCGCCCTCCGCCGCTCCACTTGCTCGCATGGTGTCGATATCGATGATCGCCGTCCGCGCATCGATGCGACGAACCGTCTGCGAACCCGTCGTCGGCAAATCAACGAGCGCGTCGCCTTTGGCGCGTAGCTGGAGTGCAAGGCGTGTTCGATCAGCCCATCGCGCAATTGGCTTCGTCGCAACGAATGTGCCCGCCAGAAGGTCGAAACTCGCCGCAGCGTACGACGCATCCGCTTCCGACTTTGTCGCGAGCGTTGAGACGAGATCGCCGAGTCCGATCGGTGTGGTGCTCATCACGAGCGCACCTTTCGCGTCGTAGCGTTCATTCGCTTCGACTGGCACGAGGCTGTTCACGACTGTGTAGCGAAGGACATCCAGCGAACGCTCGCCCAGCCGCAGCTTCTCCGCGCCGCCGCGACGCATGCTGATCTCGACAGGCACGAGTCCTGATTGCACGTCAAGCGATCGATAGCGAGCATCTGCCGCGTTGGCCATCACGCGCGCCGCGACAAACGCCGCAGTTTCTCGAGGCGTCAGCCACACACCGGCGTCGATCTCGCGCACCTCACGCGTCTCGCCGCGCAACACCGTGACCTTCGTCGGAGCAGCACTTGCTCCAGCGCCTGGCTCAAATTCGTATCGCAACGCAGGCGCGCCGTTCATCGAGATCGATGCCGCCACAGGATCGCCAGCCGAGGTTTCGACGAACGTGTTGGCGAAGTCGATCACCGTCTCTTCGCCAAGCCGTTTGAAGCGCATCTCAAGACGCGATCTCGTTTGCACGCGATCGCCGTCTTTCTCGACAACTTCAAACGATCGGCCGCAAGGCTTGCCCGCGAGCGTGAGCGTGTAGTAACGCTCCTCGACGATGATCCAATCCGCCTGCGCGCTTCGAGCAGTTCCGACCGCACTGACTGCAATCACGCCAAACGTGATGCACGCCACGAACGCCTTCCGAAAACTCGCGCGCTGCGATTTCACGCGCCCTTCCCGCTCTCGTCGGAAGCTCCTGCATCGGGCGAAGACGCACCCATCGACTTCAGCAGCGGGAAGAGAATGACGTCGCGAATCGACGCGCTGTCCGTGAGCAACATGACGAGCCGATCGATGCCGATGCCAAGGCCACCCGCCGGCGGCATTCCAACGCGCAAACTCTCGACGAAATCTTCGTCAAGCGTGCGGAAGGTCGACTCTTCGTCGTCCGCACCCTTGAGTTGCTCGGTGAATTTCGCAAGCTGAATATCGGGATCGTTGAGTTCGGTGTACGCGGGCCCCACTTCCATGCCACCGATGAAAATGTCCCAACGCTCACAGAGCGCAGGATCAGTGCGGCTCGGCCGCGTCAACGGCGACACAGCACTCGGATAATCGGTCACAAAGGTCGGCCGACATGGATCGATCAACGGTTCCGCGCACTCTTCGAAGACTTCGTTGACGACGAGCCAATCATCGAGTTTCGCCTCGTGATGCAGACCGAGCTCACGCGCCTTCGCACGCACCGCCGCAAAATCGCGCATTTCGCAACCAGCGCCTTGGCGGAAGAGATCCTCGAACTTCACGCGCACAAACGGCTTCGCGTAATTGATCGCGAGTTCGCCCCACGGAAGCGTTGGGCCGCCCTCTGCGAGATCGGCATCCACGCGTAAGCCCGCGGCGCGACGCTCATCGATCATCGAGACCGCGAGATCGTGGATAAGACTCTCCGTGAGTTCCATCATCGTGCCGTAATCGCCGAACGCCTCGTACACCTCCATCGCGGTGAACTCAGGGTTGTGCGATCGATCGATACCTTCGTTGCGGAAGTTTCGGTTGATCTCGTAGACCTTGCGCATACCGCCGACGAGGCATCGCTTGAGATAGAGCTCCGGCGCAATGCGCATGAAAAGCGGCATATCAAGTGCGTTGTGATGCGTTGTGAATGGCCGCGCCGCCGCACCGCCTGCGATCGGCTGAAGTACGGGAGTCTCGACTTCGAGGAATCCGCGCGCGTCCATAAAGCGACGAATGCGCGAAACGATGCGTGCACGCATCGCAAAGACCTTCGCCGTCTCAGGATTCGCGTACATGTCGACGTAGCGACGGCGATAGCGAAGTTCTGGATCAGTGAGGCCGTGCCACTTTTCTGGCGGTGCTGCGAGCGACTTGGTGCCGAGCGAAATCGATGTCGCCCACACGCAGATTTCGCCCTTATTCGTACGGCCAATCGGGCCTTCTGCAACGAGAATGTCGCCGTAATCCGCGTGCTTCGCGAGTTCAAATGCGTTCGCGGCGACCGACGACTTCGACACGCTGATCTGAAGATCGCCCGTCGCATCGCGCAGGAAGAGAAACACCAACTTGCCCATGTCGCGGTGTTGAACGACGCGACCAGCAACGCGCACGACGGCACGCGTGTCAGCTGCTGCATTTGCTGCCGTTCCTGCTGCTTTCGCCTCTTTCGACGCGAGATCAAACGCAACGTGCGCACTCTCCGAGAATCGCGTGCGCGCATCAGAACGTGCAAGCAGTCCATCTTCGCGTTGGCCGTACGGTTCGAAGCCGAGTTCCTCGCGGAAACGCTTCAATTTGGCACGACGCGACGCGACGATTTCGGATTCGGATTGCTCCAAAGGCGAAGCGGTTTCGGGCGCGATCTCAGACTTTGGTTCGGACTTTGGTTCAGACTTTGATTCAGACATGGAGCGAGAATCCTAACGAGCGCGCGCGTACTTCGGGCGTTTTCCGCTACTCTTCCCGACTGCCCTTCGCGTCCGTTCCGGAGCGAGCGGCTCCCTCTCCGACCCACGCGTTCCCGCACTTCCTCACCGCGTCAAACAACATGTC